>NZ_BAAAYN010000043.1:0-169379 GCF_039536245.1 Cryptosporangium minutisporangium
CAGCGCGGCGTTGCCCAGCGTGCAGCGGGCCAGCAGGCTGCGGAGCGTTCGGCGGAACAACAGGCCGCAGCGGCCGCGGTGCAGCGTCGGATCGCCCAACAGCGTGCGGCGGCGGCTGAGCGTGCCGCCGCGCAGGCCGCCGTTCCCGGGGCTCAGCGACCCGACGCGCGAGCGCAGGCCCCCGGCGCGGCGCCACGTCCCAACCGACCGCCGGCCGCACCACCGCGAGCGGCCGCACCACCGCGGGGCTACCCCGCGGTGCCGGAGCGACCCGCCCGGCCCGAGATCGCCCCGCCGGACGGACGCCCCGCCGACCGGACCCGCCCGGACGGTGGCACTCCCCGGGGCGCGAACGCCGAAACGGCGCGCCCCACGACGTCCGCCCCGGCAACGAGCACCCCGGATCGGCGGACAGCCGGGCAACCGGAGTACCCGGGCGTACCGCCGGGTGAGCTGTACCCACCCCTCGCCGAAGGGCCGCCGGCGCCGGTTGCCCAGCCGGAGTCGCTGACCCCGGCGGGGGCCGACCACCGCCTACCGGTCGGCCTGCAGATCGGGGTGGCGCTGCTCTTCCTGTACCTGGTGCTGGTCTACTTCGACCGCCGGTTCCTGATGCTCCACCGGCGCAGCACCAAGCCCCCGAAGGAGCCGGACGCCGGCATCGACCTGGTCCGCGACCACGCCAAGAAGGGCTAGGCCGCCAGCACCCGGCGCCGGTGGCAGGCCCGAAGGTGGCTCCCGACGAGCGCGGGAAGGCCGGAGCGGACACACGCGTCCGCTCCGGCCTCCAGCACCTCCACCACCTGTTCGGCGGGCGCGCAGCTGTCCAAGACGCCGACCACTGGCGTGCCGGGGTGCTGGCGGACCGCGGCGCGGATGCGGCCGCCGGTCGCTCGGGAGATCACCAGCAGATCGGTGTCACCCACCTCGGCCAGTGTCGTGCTCTCCAGGCGCCAGTGCACCGGGAGTTCCTCGGCGAGCGCGGCGAGGCTGTCGGGTGCCCCGACGACGGTGACTCGGACCGGAGGGCCGGGAAGTTCGTCGGGGAGCGCGCCCCAACCGGGTTCGATGACGGCGCCTGCCCCGCGGGGCGGGAGATAGCTGCTGGTCGTGATCGTCATGGTTCCTTTGTCCGCCCGCATGCTGGGGATGCGCTGTTCGTCAGATGTGTCGATTCTGTGAGAGGCGATCGTTACGGTGGCCCCGTGATTCGGGACGCGCTGATCGACCGGGTGCTGGGGCTACCGGGCAGGGCCGGGCCCTACCGGGTGGAGCGCGGGCTACGGGTGCCGATGCCGGACGGGGTGACGCTGCTGGCCGACCGGTACGCGCCGCCGGGCGACCACCCCGGTCCGGTGGTACTGGTCCGCACGCCGTACGGCCGCGACCGACAGCTCGCGCTGCTCTACGGAGCGCCGTTCGCCCGGCGCGGCCTGCAGGTCGTCATTCAGAGCGTCCGCGGGACCTTCGGCTCCGGTGGCCGCTTCGCGGCGTTCCATCACGAGAAGGAGGACGGGCTGACCACCGTGGCCTGGCTCCGGGAACAGCCCTGGTGCGACGGGCGCGTCGCGACGATGGGGTCGAGCTACCTCGGTTACACGCAGTGGGCGGTCGCGCCGTACGTCGACCCGCCGCTCGCCGCGATGTGTCCGGCGATCACCGGCTCGGAGTTCAACAGCGCCACGTACCTCGGCGGCGGCGTCGGGCTGCGGGGCGCCTTCGAGTGGGGCGTGATGGTCGAGCGGCAGGAGAACGGCCGCGGTCGTTTCCTCCGGGGTCTGCTCGGGCTGGACGTCCGGCGTAACCGTCGCGCGATGGCCGGCCTTCCACTGGCCGACGCCGACCGGCGAGCGATCGGTGCGCGCAGTGCGTACTGGCAGGAAGTGGTGGCGCACGCCGACCCGGACGACGACTTCTGGGCGCTCACCGACCACTCCGCGGGAACGGCGTCGGTCGCCAGCCCGATCTCGATGTACACCGTCTGGTGGGACATCTTCCTGGTCAACCAGTTGCGCGACGTCGTGGCGCTGCAGAAGGCAGGTAACCCGCCTCGGCTGACGGTCGGGCCCGGCGCGCACGTGGACGTCGCCGGTGCGCTGGCCGCGAGCCGGGACGCGTTCGATCACCTCTCGGCGGTGTTACTCGATGCGCCGGTGGCGGAGCGCGCGCCCGTCCGGCTTTGGCTGCAGCACGGTGGGCGCTGGCTGTCGGCGGACCAGTGGCCACCGCCCAGCACCCCCACGACGTGGCACTTCGGCCCGGGCGGTGGGCTCGGGCCGTCGCCGGTGCCGTCGGGTGACCCGGACGTGACGTTCTACGACCCGGCCGACCCGACGCCGACCGTCGGCGGGCCGGTGATCGGGCGGGACGCCGGGCCGGCCGACAACCGGGCGATCGAGGCCCGGCCGGACGTCCTCGGTTACACCAGCGACCCGGTGCCGTCCGACCTGGATCTGGTCGGAGAGGTGAGTGCGGTGGTACGGGTGCGGAGCGATCCGGGCCACGGGGACGTCTTCGTCCGGCTCTGCGACGTGGAGCCGTCGGGTCGCTCGATGACGATCACCGACGGGTTCGTGCGGCTGCGTCCGGGCGCGCCGTTCGACGTCCCGGTGGAGCTGCGGCCGACCGCGTACCGGGTGCGCGCCGGCCACCGGCTCCGCCTGCAGGTGTCCGGCGGCGCGTACCCCCGATTCGCTCGAAATCTCGGCACCGGCGAACCGGTGGCGACGGCCACCCGCATGGTGAAGGCACGCCGGGAGACGTTTGGCGGCTCGCTAACGCTGCCGGTCCATGACGCGGGATGACGCCCTGTCGTCCTCGGCTGGCGCCGCTGATGATTGGCACGCTTTCCGTGTGACGCGTCGGGTGGTTGTCGCCCTTCCCGGGCGGAGCGCGGATGGTTGTCGTGCTTCAGGGGTGACGCACACAGTGGTTGTCGCGGAATCCGTGCCATGACACGGAATGCGCGACAACGATCTCGGCGGGCACCCGGAAGCGGCGACAACCAGCCCGGATCCCTGGAGGACAACGTAGCGCCAACGCGCGGGCCGGGACCGCGGTCAGTTCCAGAAGCCGACGTGGGCGGCGCGCGCCTCGGGCAGGTCGACCGGGCCGTCGACGACGATCTCCCGCTGGCCCCGCGCGAACACCTCGCGGCACGGCAGCGCGAGCGTGGGGTTCTCCGGGTTCGCCTCGGTCATGCTGCGCAGCTCGGCTTCGCTCATCGCGAATACCACCCGGCCGATCCCGGACCAGTAGATCGCGCCCGAGCACATCGCGCACGGCTCGGTGCTGGTGTAGAGCGTGCACTCGGCCAGCTCCTCCGGGGCGAACCGGACGCTGGCCTGCCGCACCAGGTTGGTCTCCGCGTGCCCGGTGGCGTCCCGCCCGGTGACGACGCTGTTCTCCGCCGCCAGGACCTCGGCGCCGGTAGCGTCGGCGAGAACCGCTCCGAACGGGTGGTTGCCGTTGATCCGGGCGTGGCGCGCTACCCCGACCGCACTACGGAGGTGGTCGGTGTCGATCTCGTTGAGCGCCATGTGGTCATCCTCCTCCTGACAGAAGGTGTCAGGCATTCGCCCCAGGATTGACCTCGACAGCCCTTCGATTCCAGGAGTCACTCGTGTCCCGTCGCGCCACCGCTTCGTTCGTCATCGAATCTTTCGACGCCGTCGGTCAGCCGGACGGTGCGGAGGGGGAGACCGTCATCGCGTCCGCCCTGCTCAGCAAGGTGTTCTCCGGTGACGTCGAGGGAACAAGCCTGCTGCGGATGGTGTCCGCGCAGACGCCGGTGGAAGGCTCGGCGGCCTACGTGGCCGTGGAGCGGATCACCGCCAGCGTCCACGGACGCAAGGGCAGCTTCGTCCTGCTGCACACGGCGACGTACACCGAGACGCGGTGGCAGGTGGTCGCCGACTCGGGCACCGGCGAGCTCACCGGCATCACCGGGACCGCGGTGCTCGAGCGGCACGACGACGGCTCGCACACGTTCACGCTCGACTACGACCTGCCGAGCTGACCGGCGCCAGGACGCCCCGGAGGCCGGGGACTCTCGCCGGGATGATCGGCGAAATCGCCGGTTTCGGTCGATCACCGGTGGTGGACGGGTGAGCGGTTCTACGGTGGGATCGTCGCCGTCGAAAGAGGTCAACGATGACCGACGTCCACGCCGCCCCCGTCACGGCTCCCACCGGCAGTACGCTCTCGCAACTTGCCGAGCGCTCCTGGGAACGCATCGGCCGGGAGAGCATCCAGATCTTCGAGGACCAACGCTGGACCCACGCCGAGCTCGGCGCCCGGTCCCGCCGGTTCGCGACCGGCCTGCGGGAAGCGGGCCTGCGCCCCGGTGACCGAGTGGTGCTGTGCATGGCCAACTGCCCCGAGGTGGGCGTCGCCTACCACGGGATCTGGTGGGCCGGTGGCGCGACCACACCGCTGCTGTTCCTGCTCAGCGAGGCCGAGATCGCGCACGTGCTGCGCGACAGCGAGGCGGCGTTCGTCATCACGACGCCGGAGTTCCTGCCCAAGGTGCAGGCTGCCGCGCACGGCATCGCCACCCTGCGCGGCATCATCGTCGCCGGTGCGGCGCCCGGCTCCGCCACGACCCAGGCACCCGAGGGCGCGGCGCCCGGCCTGCCGGCGGTGCTGGACTTCGCCCAGCTGGAGAGCGGCCCCGAGGCGGCCCAGGTGCCGCGGCGCCCGGACGACCTGGCTGGGCTGCTCTACACCGGCGGCACCACCGGACGCTCGAAGGGCGTCACGCTCACCCACGACGCGATGTCCGCGGCTGCCTGGGCGATGGTGCACGCGTCCGAACAGGACGACGAGCTGCAGGTCGCCCTCCTTCCGCTGCCGCTCTCGCACGTCTACGGGCTGACCGTCAGCGTCATGGCGGTGCACGCCGCGACGCCGCGCACTGCGGTGCTGATGCGGTGGTTCGACCCGGTCGGCTGGTTGCGGCTCGCCGAGGAGCATCGCGCTCAGGTCGGCGCGGTCGTGCCGTCGATGCTCCAGCTGATCATGGCTCAGCCGGTGGAGGACTACGACCTCTCCGCGCTGCGCCGGATCGCCAGCGGTGGCGCACCGCTTCCGGCCCAGGTCGCGGCGGACTTCAAGCGTCGAGTGCCCGGCGTCGAGGTGTACGAGGGGTACGGCTGCTCGGAGCTCGCCGGCGGCATCTCGGCGGCGAAGCCGGGCGTCGTTCGTCCGGGCAGCGTCGGAGTTCCGATGCCGAACGTCGAGGTCCGGATCGAGCGTGCGGACGGGTCGCTGGCCGACCCGGGTGAGGACGGCGAGATCTGCGCGCGAGGGCCGATGCTGATGACCGGCTACTGGAACTCGCCCGAGGAGACCGCGCACGCGATCCGGGACGGCTGGTTCCACACCGGCGACATCGGGCACCAGGACGCTGACGGCCACCTGTACGTCGTCGACCGGATCAAGGACCTGATCATCCGGGACGGCTTCAACGTGTACCCGCGGGACGTCGAGGAAGCGATGCTCACCCACCCGGACGTGGCGCTCTGCGCGGTCGTCGGACGACCCGACCCGCGCCGCGGCGAAGAGGTGGTCGCGTTCGTGCAGCTCCGACCGGGGGCGACCGTCGGCGCCGAGGACCTGATCGCGTACGGGCGGTCGCGGCTCGCCGCCGTGAAGTACCCGCGCGACGTCCGGATCGTCGACTCGATCCCGCTGACGTCGGTCGGCAAACTCGACCGCAAGGCGCTACGCCACACGGTCTGAGGAGTGGCCGGAGCGGTGTGCACTTGGGCGACCTGTAGCCGGCCGAAGTGCACACTGCCCACAAAGGACAAATCTCACGACCCGCTGGAGACCTCGAACGGGCCCGGACGGCCCTCCCGCAACAACGTCCGCCAGCGCTTCGCGTCGTACTCCGGCGGGTCGGTGCCCTTGACGAACTCCTCGACCACGCGCAGGAACCGGTCCGGGTCGGTACGGTGCGGAAAGTGGCCGGCGCCTTCGAAGATCTCCAGTCGGCTGCCCGGCATCGCCTCGTGGGCGAGCTCCGCGTGCTGCACCGGGATGACGCCGTCCTCGGCGCCCCAGATCAGCAACGTCGGCAGGCCCTCGGTGAGGTAACACCGGTCGAGCATCGTGATCACTTGGCCGCGGGGGTCGACGGCCGCGCGGAGCGTCCGCAGGAATGCTTCCCGCGCCGTACCGTCGTCCAACGCCGGGTACGTGTCGGCGATGTAGTCCACGTCGCGGCCGGCGGCCAGTCGTCCCAACCGCCGCAGAACCGGCGCGGAGATCCGCGAAATCGCCCGGACCGGTGGCGTCCCGACGAGCCGCAGTACGTGTTCGGCGCCGGGCGCGGTGGCCAGCCGGAGCAGCGGGTGCACCTCCGGGCCGATACCGCCGCTGCCGACCAGCACGAGCCGCTCGCACCGATCCGGGAACTGGTACGCGAACTGCATCGCGACGCCGCCGCCCAGCGAGTGCCCGATCACCGTGACCCGCTCGACGTCCAGAACGCTGAGCAGGTCCCGCATGCCGCAGGCGTACGCGGCGACCGCGTAGTCGGCGCGAGGTTTGTCGGAACCGCCGTGCCCGAGCAGGTCCGGCGCGATCACGTCGTAGTGCTCGGCGAGCTGCGGTAGCACGTGCGACCAGGTGGCCGAGCTGTCGCCCACACCGTGGATGAGCAGGATCGTCGGGCCGCTCCCACTACGACGGAACGCCCGTCGGTAACCGTGTACGTCGCGGTACTGCAGTTCCATACCCACTCCCGGATCGCCAGCCGCTCGGAGTCGGCCCGGCGCTTTCAGGCCCGGTGCTTTCAGGGCCGTCGCTTTCAGGGCCGGCGCTTTCAGGGCCGGCACCTTCAGGGCCGGCACCTTCAGGGCCGGTACGGCGAGCGTGCGTCGAAGAAGTTTCCGAGGCGTCTACGAGACGGAAGCAGTCCGTTACGGCCCGCTCAGGCGGTGGCCTGACCCCGCGCAGACGCCGCCGTGGTGGCCAAGATGATCGACGCGACCAAGTCGGGTGCGTCGCTCATCGGCACGTGCCCGCAGCGGGGGAGCGTGACGTGCCGGGCCTCGGGCATCCGCCGGGCAGCCCGCTCGGCCTGGCGGGGCAGCAGGATCCGGTCGCGGGTTCCCCAGGCGATCGTCACCGGCACACCGGGGTGCCCGCGGAACTCGTACCGCGCGGCTCCGTGCGCCAGGCTGCCGAACGACGACGCGTCGCGCAGCGCGAGCGTGTCGCCGAGCGCCTGCTCCGCCGACAACCGGGACGGGTGGGCGACCAGCAGCCCGAACGAGAGCGCGCGTAACCACCGGACGTCGGAGGCGACCTTCAACACCGGCTCCGGTAAGTGGGACGCCGCCCGCAGCGAGCGCAGGATCGACAGTGCCCAGCGGATCTCCCAGCCCCGGAAGAAGCCGGCGGGCGAGAGTGCGGTGACGGTCGAGACCATGCCCGCCTTCGCCAGCTCCAGCGCGACCGCACCGCCGAGGCTGTTGCCCGCCACGTGCGGACGCTCGATGCCCATGTCGTCCAGCAGCCACCGGCTGACCTCGGCGACCAGAGCGTCGAGGGTGTCCGGTGGGCCGTCAGCGGGCAGCGGTGAGCGCCCGAAGCCCGGCAGGTCCACCGCGATCACGTCGTGGTGTTCGGCGAGGAGGTCGAAGACGGGCTCCCAAGCCTGCCAGCGGTGCCCGATCCCGTGGAACAGGATCAGCGGGGAGCCGGTTCCACGGCGTTCGTAGGCCAGCGTCATCGCTCATCACCTGTCTCCGGGGGCGTATGGAGACATCGTGACCGACAACCTTACTCGCGGGTAGGTTCTTTCCTGATCTCCCGCTCTTCAGAATCGATAAAGTAGCGCGGTGTCAGCCGACCCAGGCGCTCCCGACCCGCGTCATCGGCCCACCGAGGCTCTGCCCGATCAGCCGCACGCTCTCCTCCGCCGACGTTCCGTCCGCCGTGTCGACGCCCAGCTCGTCCAGTAGCTCGGCCACGCAGGCCACGTCCGCCGCCACCCCGGCGATCAGCGACGCGGCGTCGGTCAGGCCGGCGGCGTGCGGGCAGACGTCGATCTCCACCGGCGGGAAGTCGGCCGCGCCCGTCGCCGCCAGCACGCCCTCCACCGTCGCCCGCAACACGCTGGTCGTGGCGCGGAGCGGCGCCTCCGGCCGGGCGTGCAGCGGCAGGTGCCGACCCACTCGCCACGGTCCGGCGCCCGGCAATTGGGCCAGCGCGTTCGGCACGTCGTCGACCCCGCGGGTGCTTCCGTTCGGCTGCTGCTCGCGCACCGGCTGCGGTCCGTCCGCCGCCAGTCCGGCCAGCACCAGCCGCGCGGCCGGATCGCGCGGATCGTCCACCTGGATCGCGGCCGCCGCCTGGATCTTCTGGACGCGGAGCCCGGCCCGGTAGACCGCGGCCACCACACCGCCGGGGTCGAGGAACGACACCGCCAGTGCGCAGGTGTCGACGCACACCCCGACGTACCGCGGATCGACCCGCCCGGCGAGCCACCGCACGGCGTCCGGAACGGTGTCGAGCACGTACCCCGGCGCCGGTTCGAGCGCGAGCGTCACCGGCCGCCCGTGGACCGCGTCGATGGTGCGCAACCTCGCGACCAGCGCCTCTACGAACCTGTGCGCTTCGTCGTCGTCAGCCGCCGACCACGGGTGCCTTCCGAGCGGCACCGTCCCGAGGGTGCCGTACGCGAGTCGATCGGGGAGCAGGTCGGCGAGCACCGCCGCGCAGTCCATCGAGTAGCGCAGCCGGGCCGGATCGTTCCACCGTGGAGCGTCGCCGCCGGTGTTCAGCGTGACGACCTCGAGGCCGCGAGCATCCAGCTCGGCGCGGAGTCGTCGCCGCCCGGCGCGGTCGCCGGCGAGGCCCGCCGCGACCGACGGAGGTAACCGCAGCCCGAGCCCTAGCCGCGCCAGCGGCACCGCGCGGCGGATCGGTTCGGCGTACCGGTCGAGCTGCCGGACGACGTCGTCGAGGTCGGTGGCCGGGTGCAGATCGGCACAGTAGGAGAGCGGTCCGTCACCCATGGCGCAACATCCGTTACCCCGTCGCTCGACCCGCACCGTTACTCAACGGAGCCCCGCCTAACCACGACGTCGTCGGTGGTCCTTTACAAAGCGTGAATAAAGGAACTTTCGACACTCGGACGTGCACCATATCGGATCCCCGTGCGGCGCATCCAGGTTCGGTGACCGATATCGCCGTGACCGCTTCTTCTGCGTAACACCAGGGCGCCTGTTGGGGCCGATGGGGCGGGAGTCAGAATCTTCAGGCCGCCCTCACCGCATGATCAGGAGGCTCTTCCGATGCCACGCTCCGTGCGCAGCAACATCCTGATCACCGGAGCGAGCTCCGGGCTCGGCGCCGGTATGGCGCGGGAGTTCGCCGCGCGGGGCCGGAACCTCGCGCTCTGTGCTCGGCGCCTCGACCACCTGGAATCGCTCCGTGAGGAACTGGTCGCCGCGCACCCCGGCATCCGGGTGGCGATCCACAGCCTCGACGTCACCGATCACGACGCGGTGTTTCGGACCTTCCGCTCGTTCGCCAGCGGACTCGGGCAGATCGACCGGGTCATCGTCAACGCCGGCTCGGGCAAGGGCGCCTCGGTCGGGACCGGACGGTTCGAGGCCAATCTGGAGACCGCTGAGACCAACTTCGTCGCCGCGCTGGCCCAGTGCGAAGCGGCGATGGAGATCTTCCGCGAGCAGAACGCCGGCCACCTCGTCGTCATCTCGTCGGTCGCAGCGCTGCGAGGCGCACGGCGCGCCCAGACCGTCTACGCGGCGACCAAGGCCGGGCTGTCCACGCTGGCTGAGGGCATCCGTCTCGACGTCGCGGACACCCCCCTCCGGGTCTCGGCGATCCACCCCGGCTACATCCGGACCGAGATCAACGCGAAGGTAAAGGGCACGCCGTTCATCGTCGACACCGAGACCGGCTGCCGCGCGCTCGCGCGCGCGATCGAGCGCGAGCGCGCCTCGTCGTACGTTCCGGGCTGGCCCTGGCGCGTGGTTGCTCCCCTCTACCGGATCGCCCCTGCCTCACTCCTCCGCCGCCTTTAGATCGACGCCGTCCGGCGAACCGCCGTGGGCGGGCCCCGCCCCGCCGTCGAACTCCCGCGCTGCCCTCGCATCCCCGCCGCGGCCCGCGCTCCCACCCCCGCCGCCGTCCACTCGCGGGCGCCTTCCGCAAAGCCCCCGCCGCCCTGCCGCCCAGGGCGGGGCGGGCGTCCCTCGAGGCCACCGCTCGCAGGCCGGGGGACATTTTCGGGAAGCCCGCCGCCGCAGCTGGTTTTCGGGCAGGCCACCGTTCCCGGGGCCTCGGGGAGGTTGTTTTTCGGGAAGGCCGCCCCTGGCGGGCCAGGGAGAGGTTGTTTTTCGGGAAGGCCGCCCCTGGCGGGCCAGGGAGAGGTTGTTTTTCGGGAAGGCCACCGCTCGCGCGGCCCGGAGAGGTGGTTTTTCGGGAAGTTGGCCAGGCTGCCCGGGGCGACGTGGCGGGCATGCCGCGGAACCCGGCGCAGCGGCAGCGGCGCGGGGTGGCGATCACGGCGTCTGGGGTGCAAGCCGAGGCTCTCCAGACCGCCAGCGGCCCGGATCAGCCACGGTGGTTACTACGAGCGATGCATCAATCACGGCTAGTCATGCGGGCGGTTCAGGGGTCGCTGGACGGCGCGGTCGGTGCGAGTCTCGGCCCCGACGTGGGGGACCCGGCCGTCTCGGTCGGGCACGTCGGGCGGAGCCAGGGGTGGACTCCGCGTCATTCGCCGGGGGGCACCATGACAGCTGGCCTGCTGCCGTTATCCGTCCTGCTCGCGCCATCACCCGCGCCGTCGGAGCCCGGCCCGGCCGCGACGCCGGGGCGCCTCGAAGAGGTGATGTCGAACATCGCCGAAGCCCAGCCCAGCGCTCCGACCTGGCTGGTGATCTGCACAGGCCTGGCCGCTCTCGGCCTCTCTGGCTCGTTCGTGTTCATCGACTGGCTGGTCAGCGCGAGCCACGAGGGCGCTCACGCGGTGATGAGCGATTTCACGTCGAAGCTCGAGTGGGTCAAGATCCCGTTGAACGGCAACCCGGGGACGAAGCCTTCCGACGACACCGGGCATCTAGCGAGCATCGCTATCGGCGTCGTCGGCTACATCGGCCCGTCGCTGTTCGGACTGCTCGGTGCCGTCCTCCTGGCCCATGACCACCCGGTGGCCGTGCTGTGGCTGGCGATCGTCCTGTTTGCGGCACTTCTGTGGAACATCACGAATCCGTTCGGATTCGTCGTAGTGGGCCTCCTGGGCGGGTTTGTCCTTGTTGTCGCCTGGTCGACTTCGATCCGGTCGCAGACCACGGTCGCGTACTTGATGGTCTGGTCGCTGCTCATCGCCGGCCTCGGCGACGTCGCCAAGCTGGCGGTGAAGAGCGATCACACGAGATTGCGGGAACTCACCTGGATCCCGGCTCGGATCTGGGCGCTGTCCCACCTCGCTTTCTGCGCGTACGCGCTCTACCTCGGCGGGCGAATGCTGCTGACGGGTTGATTCGACGCGGGGTGCATCCGTCCGGCGGGTTCCGGTCGTAGCAGCAGGTGAGTACGGGCCGAGCGCCCCGCTCGACCAGCCCGAGACCGGAATTTCCTCGAGGAGGACCCGCATGCTTCGCAACCGCGCCGCCCGCGCCGCACTGGGCGCCACCGCCGTCGCACTGATCGGCGGCGGCGTCAGCGTCGGCCTGTCCACGCCCGCCGCCGCGGCTGACCCCGCCAACGTGTCGGTGGTGCACGGCATCCCGGGCGCCACCGTCGACGTCTACGTCAACGGCAAGCGCACACTCGACAACTTCGCGCCGGCCACCGTCGCCGGTCCGCTGAAGCTGCCGGCCGGCTCCTACGACCTGAAGGTCGTCGCCGGTGACGCCCCAGACGGCAACGCCGCGGCGGTCGTCGAGGCGAACGACGTCGACGTGCCTGCGGGTGCCAACGTCAGCGTCGTCGCCCACCTGGACGCCTCCGGCAAGCCGACGCTGACGCCGTTCGCCAACGACGTCTCCAAGGTCGCGCCCGGGCAGGCCCGCCTGACCGTCCGCCACACCGCCGCCGCACCCGCCGTCGACGTGCGCGCGAACCAGAAGGTCGCGTTCTCCGGCCTCGAGAACCCGAAGGAGGCCAAGGCCGACCTGCCTGCCGGCACGGTGAGCGCCGACGTCGTCCTGGCTGGACAGAGCCAGCCGGTGATCGGGCCGACCGACGTGGAGCTGAAGGAAGGCACCTCGACGATCGTGTACGCGATCGGATCGGCGCAGGACAAGACGCTGAACGTGGTCGCGCAGACGATCGAGGGGCTGCACTCCGCTCCGTCGTCGGTGCCCGCCGGGTTCGGTAGCGACGCCGGCGTGCCGCCGTACGCGCTGCTGACCGGAGGCCTTGGCCTGCTGATGCTGACCGCGGCCGGCGCTCGCCTGGCCACCGCGCGCAGCTGACCAGCTGAAGGAGATCGGTATGCGCCGCCCCGCGGCCGTCGTGTTCGGCGTCGGCATCCTGCTGGTGCTCGTCGCCGTGTCCGTGTTCGTAGTCGCACGCGATCCCGCGGAGCCACCCACCACCGAGGGTGCCGCCGCGGCGGAGCGACTCGCGACCGAGGCCCCGGCGCCCCCGGCGACCACGGCCCGGGCGGCGCAGCCGATCACTCCGCAGCGGCTCCGGATCCCCGGCATCGGAGTGGACGCCACCGTGCTGCCGGTCGGGGTCGAAGCGGCCACCGGCGAGATGGAGGTGCCCCGGGCAGTCGATCGGGTGGGCTGGTACCGCTACGGCCCCGCCCTCGACGCCCCGGCGGGATCAATGGTGATCGCCGGGCACGTCGACGACGCCAGCCAGGGCCCCGGCGCCTTCTTCGAGTTGCGAGACCTGGGTATTGACGATCGACTGGTAGTCACCGGCACCGACGGCACCGACCGTCGTTACCGCGTCGTCGCCCGCGAGGTCTTCGACAAGTCCGCGGTGCCCCTCGATCGACTGTTCAGCCGAGACGGAGCGCCGCGCCTGACGCTCGTTACCTGTGGCGGATCGTTCGACCGGGCCGCCCGCTCCTACCGCGACAACGTCGTGGTGACCGCCGTCGAGGAGGCTGGCCGATGACCCCAGGCGCAGACTCCGGTTCGCCGACCGGCGCGGAGGCCGGCCGACCGCCGGACACCCCCGGTGGCTGGCCGCCGGAGCCGACCGAGGGCGACGCCGACGCCCTGCTAGCCGCTCGGTTCCTCGCCGGCGACGAGTGCGCACTGCGCGCGATGTACGACCGATGGGGTGGTCTCGTCTACCGACTGGGCCGCCAGACGCTCCCCAGCTCCAGCGACGCCGAGGACCTCACCCAGGCGACGTTCGTCGCCGCCTGGCGGGGCCGTTCGACGTTCGATCCGGAGCGGGGACGGCTGGCCGGCTGGGTGATGGGTATCGCGAAGCGTCAGCTGGTCGACCGGCTGCGTGCCCTGCAGCGGGAAGAGCGAGTGGTCCGGGTGGTGGAGGCGGTCGAGCCGGTGATGCCGGCCCATCCCGGCCCGGAGCGAGTGCTGGACAGGCTGGTCGTGGCCGATCGATTGGCCCAGCTCAGCCCGGAGCAACGCCGGGTCGTCCAGCTAGCGTTCTTCGACGACCTGACGCACACCCAGATCTCGGGCTTGACCGGGCTACCACTCGGCACGGTGAAATCACATCTGCGCCGTGGCGTCAGCCAGCTGCGTCGATCTTGGGAGGAGGTGGACCATGCGGCACGTCGACCCTGAACGACTGACCCTGCTGGCGCTCGACGAGGACTTGCCGCCGGCCGATGCCGACGAGCAGTGGGCGCGTGCCCACCTCGCGGAGTGCCCGGTGTGCGGCCAGGAGTACGCGGCCCTCCGGCACGTCATCGGGCTGGGCCGGGAATCCGACGCCGACGACCTGGCTCCGCCCCCGCCGCCACCGCGCGTCTGGGACGCGATCCAAGCCGAAGTCCGGACCGAACTCCTGGCCGAAACCCCGGCCGAACCCCCGGCCGAACCCCCGGCCGAACCCCCGGCCGAGGTCGTTCCGCTCCGTCCTCGCGGACGCCGCATTCCGCCCCGCCGGGTGCTCACCGCCGCAGCGGCGTGCGTGCTCGGCGTCGTCCTCGGAGTGGGTGCGACGCTCGGATGGCAGGAGGTCCGTAGCCCGGCACCTACCGAGCGCACCGTGGTCGCGTCGACGGAGCTCGCGCCGGTCGGGCAGGCGGGTACCGGTAGCACCGGCGACGCCCGCCTGGTCCGCACCGACGACGGACTCGCGCTCGAGATCGACGTGCGCGAACTGCCGCTGACCGACGGCTTCTACGAGGCGTGGATGTTCGTCCCCGGCACCACCCGGATGCAGGCGATGGGTGCGGTCCGGCCGGGCGAACTGGTGCGGTTCCCGGTACCGGCGGGACTGGACCCGGCGGGCTGGCGCGGCATCGACATCTCGTCGGAGGCGTTCGACGGCGATCCGGCGCACTCGGCCACCAGTGTGCTGCGCGGTGAGTTGCGTCGGTGAGTTGGTACCACTGCGTACCAACGGTCGGTGCGGCGCGGTAGAAAGTACCCATGTCAACGCGGGTGCTCGTCGCCAACCGAGGTGAGATCGCGGTCCGGGTACTCCGGGCCGCGCGTGAGCTCGGCTGGGCCACCACAGCCGTGTACGCGGCCGACGACGCGGGCGCCGCTCACGTCGGGCTCGCCGACGACGCGCGCCCGCAGCCCGGCGCTGGTCCGGCGGCCTACCTCGACGTCGACGCGCTGGTGGCCGCCGGCGTCGAGACCGGGTGCACGCTCGTCCACCCCGGCTACGGCTTCCGTTCGGAGAGCGCCGAGTTCGCTCGGGCGTGCGCCGCGGCCGGCCTGACGTTCGTCGGGCCGGAGCCCGACGTCCTCGACCGGCTCGGCGACAAGACCAGTGCTCGTGCGCTCGCCGCGGACCTGGGGATCCCGGTCGCGGCCGGCGGGTCGACGCTCGCCGAGGCGGAGAAGCTGCTGGAGAAGCACGGCGCGGTCATCGTCAAGGCGGTGGCGGGCGGCGGCGGGCTGGGCATGCGCGTGGTACGCGACGCCGGGCAGCTCGCCGACGCGTACGAACGGTGCCGCTCGGAGGCGCGCTCGGCGTTCGGCCGGGAGGACGTCTACGTCGAGCAGTACCTGGCCGCCGCCCGGCACGTCGAGGTGCAGGTGGTCGGCGACGGCACCGGCGCGGTGGTGGCGATCGGCGACCGGGACTGTTCGGTGCAGCGGCGGCACCAGAAGCTCGTCGAGGTGGCGCCCGCTCCGGCACTGCCGCCGGCAGTGCGTGCGGCGCTGGCCGACGCTGCCACCCGGTTGACCGCGGCGGTCGGGTTCCGCGGCCTGGCCACGGTCGAGTTCCTGGTGGACGCCGATGCGCTCACGGCGGGAGCCCCGGAACCGTTCGCCTTCCTGGAGGTCAACCCTCGACTTCAGGTGGAGCACACGGTCACCGAGGAGGTCCACCGGGTCGACCTGGTAGCAGCTCAACTGCGGATCGCCGCCGGTGCGACGCTGGACGACGTCGGTCTCGCGACGCCGCCGCCACCGGTCGGGTGCGCGATCCAGGCCCGGGTGAACGCGGAGTCCTACCGCCCCGACGGCTCGCCGACGCCGTCCACCGGCACGCTCACCACCGTCACGTTGCCTGGCGGCCCTGGCGTCCGGGTCGACACCGCGGCTCGGGTGGGCGACGCGGTCTCCGCCCGGTTCGACAGTCTGCTGGCGAAGGTCGTGGTGTCCGCGCCGGACGGCCCGGGTGGAACGCTCCGTCGACTCGAGCGGGCGCTGGCCGAGACCCGGCTCGACGGCGTCGCGACGAACCTGCCCGCGCTGGCGGCGATCGTGGCGCACCCCGCGTTCCGCGACGGGCTCGCTGCCGGGACGGTCACCACCGGTTTCCTCGCCGACCACCCCGACGTGCTGCGGGCAGCGTCCGCTGCCGAGACGGTGACCACCGCAGACACTCAGCCGGGTACGGTCCCGGCCACCGCCGACCTGCGCGGTGTGGTCGCCGCGGTCCGGGCCGAGGTCGGCCGGTCCGTGCGCGCGGGCGAGGAGCTCGTGGTGGTCGAGGCGATGAAGATGGAGCACGTCGTCGCCGCGCCGGTCGACGGCACGGTGGTGGCGGTGCCGGTGGCGGCCGGTGATCCGGTCGTCGAGGGTGCGGTCGTGGCCGTCGTGCTGCCCGGTGACGCCGGCGAGGACGCGGCCGTCGAGGCCGCCGACCACGACCCGGACGCGATCCGCTCCGACCTGGCCGACGTCCTCGGGCGGCAGGCGCTGCTGCAGGACGCCGCTCGCCCGGAGGCAGTGGCGAAGCGGCACGCGCGTGGGCGCCGGACGGCCCGAGAGAACCTCGCTGACCTGGTCGAACCGGGTACCTGGGTGGAGTACGGCGGTCTGGTCGTCGCGGCGCAGCGCACCCGCCGTTCGCTCGACGAGCTGGTGGCCAAAACTCCGGCCGACGGTGTGGTCGCCGGGCTGGGGCGGATCAACGGAGACCTGTTCGCCGACGACCGGGCCCAGGCGGCGGTGCTCAGCTACGACTACACGGTGCTGGCCGGCACCCAGGGCATGGCCGGTCACAAGAAGAAGGACCGGCTGTTCGAGGTGATCGAGCGCCTGCGGCGTCCGGTCGTGCTGTTCGCGGAGGGCGGTGGCGGGCGCCCCGGCGACGTCGACGTGCAGACCGTGTCCGGCCTCGACACACAGGCGTTCACGCTGTGGGCGGGCCTGTCCGGGCTGGTGCCGCGGATCGCGGTCGTCTCCGGACGTTGTTTCGCCGGGAACGCGGCGCTGGCCGGCTGTTCCGATCTGATCATCGGCACCCGCGACGCGTCGCTCGGGATGGGTGGCCCGGCGATGATCGAGGGCGGCGGCCTCGGGGTGGTCGCCCCCGACGAGGTCGGCCCGGCGGCGGTGCAGGCCGCGAACGGCGTCCTCGACGTCTTGGTGGACGACGACGCGGCCGCGGTCGCCGCCGCGAAGCAGGCGCTCTCTTACTTCCAAGGGGCGCTGCCCAGCGGCGACGCCGTTGACCAGCGGTTGCTGCGTCAGGCGATCCCGGAGAACCGGCTGCGCGTCTACGACGTGCGGCGGATCGTCGAGGGACTCTGCGACACCGGTTCCGTGCTCGAACTGCGGAGCGGGTTCGCGCCCGGGATGGTCACCGCGCTGGCCCGGATCGACGGGCGGCCGGTCGGCGTCCTGGCGAACAACCCGCTGCACCTGGCGGGCGCGATCACCAGCGACGGCGCCGACAAGGCGGCTCGGTTCCTGCAGCTCTGCGAGGCCCACCGGCTGCCGGTGATCTCGCTCGTCGACACGCCCGGAATGATGGTCGGCCCGGACGCCGAGAAGACCGCCCTGGTGCGGCACTGCAGCCGCCTCTTCGTGGTGGGTGCCGCGCTGACCGTCCCGCTCGTCGCGGTCGTGCTGCGCAAGGCGTACGGCCTGGGTGCCCAGGCGATGACCGGCGGCAGCCTGCTGAACCCGTTGCTCACCGTGGCCTGGCCGACCGGCGAACTCGGTGCGATGGGCTTCGAGGGCGCGGTCCGGCTCGGGGCTCGCAAAGAGCTGGAGGCGATCGCCGATCCGGTCGAGCGGCAGCAGTTCTTCGAGGCCGCGGTGGCGGCGCTGTACGAACGGGGCAAGGCGCTCTCGGCCGCGACCTACGGCGAGCTGGACGACGTCGTCGATCCCGCCGACACCCGGCGGCTGATCCTCACCGTGCTGCGTTCTGCGCACCCTGGCGAGCATCGTCGCGGATTCGTCGACGTGTGGTGACGACCACATTCGTGCGCATCGGTATCACGGAGGTGGTTCGACGGTCTGTTCCGGTGAGTTCGTTGCCGGAGGGGAAGGATCGTCATGGGGTACCGAGTCAGTTTCGGACTGCGGCTGCTAGCCGTCGCCGCCGTCGTAGGCATGGTCGTGTGGGGCGCGAGCGCGGCGGATGTCGGCGCGCCGAAGGGATTGCAGAACGCGATTGAGACCCTGACCGGCGGACCGGCTGCGGCGAACGCCGCCACGCCGACCGCGTCCGCCTCCGCGGCGCCGACCGCGGCGGCGACACCGACCGCGAGCGCAGCCGCCACCACGGCCGCCGCGACCGTCCGGCCGTTCATGGCGACGGTGACCAACACGTGCGTCCCGGACGCGTCGCTGCCGAAGACGTACTACGCCGGCAAGAACTGCGCCGACCCGGACCTGCGCTACACCAAGTACCTGGTCACGCTGTCGTCCGAGGTCTACCGAGTGGTCGGCTACCAGCCCAAGATGGTCCAGCTCGGCGAGGAGACGTGCGACGCGCTGGCGACGTACGACCAGTCCCGGGTGGTCATGGACGTCACGCAGTGGCTGGTCGCCGAGCAGAACCCGACCAAGCCGCGCCAGGCCGCGCTGAGCGTGCTGAACGCCGCGACCCAGAACCTGTGCCCGGCGCTCCGGAGCAAGGTGACGATCGCTTAGTTCTCCACGCTGAGCTGGGTAAACCGAGGGCGCGCCGACCGGCGCGCCCTCGGCGCGTCCCGCTCAGGCGCCGCGTCCCGGTGCCGATGTGACGGACATGACGACGGACGGCGCGGGGCCGGCCATGGCCGGGCCCGAGATCGCGGGCCGCGGCGATCCGCTCGACGCCGCCACCCGTGATCGCGTCCTTCGGTACTTTCTCGAACAGGTGCCCGACGCGGAGGTCATGGCGATCGCGCCGGACGGGCTGTTCACCGACATGCCGGACTCGATACCGCTGGGCAGCGGGCATCGGATTCTGCACGGGCACGCATCTGCGCTGGAGATCGTTCCGACGTCCGACATGGTGTCGGTCATCGACGCCTGGCGCCGTGCCCAGGAGCACGGCGTGGCCAGCACCGACATGCACCTCCTGGATGAGCCGGACGCCGAGACCCGGCTGCACTTCGTCGACGTCACGGAGGCGCACGGCGTCATGATCGGAGTGCTGGTCGGCACGGCGCGCCGGGAGCACGGTTCCGCCCCCTCCCGGGTCTACCAGCCCCGACGCTCGGCGGTGCGGAAGGACGCCCAGTCCCACTTCCTCGAGGTCGACGCTGCGTTCACGCGCATCCTCGGCTGGGAGGCGGACGACGTGGTCGGGCGTCGGGCCGC
This sequence comes from Cryptosporangium minutisporangium, assembly GCF_039536245.1. Lineage (NCBI taxonomy): Bacteria > Bacillati > Actinomycetota > Actinomycetes > Cryptosporangiales > Cryptosporangiaceae > Cryptosporangium > Cryptosporangium minutisporangium. The sequence continues at coordinate 19,155 of NZ_BAAAYN010000043.1, forward strand.
CGACTTCGTGCACCCCGACGACCACGAGCGGGCAATCGAGAACTGGATGGAGATGCTCGCCCGGCCCGGTTCGCAGAGCCGGGTCCGGCTGCGCCACCGGCACAAGGACGGATCCTGGGTCTGGATGGAGGTCACGAACCAGAACCGGCTGCGCGACCCCGATCGGCAGGACGTCGCCGCCGAGATGCTGAACATCGCCGAGGAGATGGCGGCTCAGGAAGCGCTGGCCGCGAGCGAGAGCCTGCTGCGGGCGCTGACCGAGGCGCTGCCGCTCGGCCTGCTCCAGTTCGGCCCCGACCGCAGCGTCCAGTACTGCAACGAGCGGATCCGGACGCTCCTCGGTGTGCCTCGTGCCGTCAGCGTCGCGCAGCACTTGGCCGGAGTGCTGCCGGTCGACCGTCCAGTGGTCGAGGAGGCGCTGACCGCGGTGATCGCCGGGGAGGACCGGGACCTGGAAGTCAGGCTGCGCCAGGCCCGCCGCTGCCACCTGCGGCTGCGGCCGATTCGGGACGCCGCGGGCGTGGTCACCGGTGGTCTGCTCAGCGTCAACGACGTCACCGAGGACGCCCGCCTCCGGGACGAGCTGCGTCAGCGCGCCACGTACGACGCGCTGACGCAGAGCCTCAACCGGGCCGCGATCCTCGACGAGTTGGAACAGGCACTGGGCGCCACGCACGCCGGGGGGACCGGCACGTCGGTGGTGTTCTTCGACGTGGACCACTTCAAAGAGGTCAACGACCAGCTCGGGCACAGCGCGGGCGACCAGCTGCTGGTGGCGGTCGCGCGTCGGCTGCGTTCGGCGGCCCGCACCGACGACCTGGTCGGGCGCCTGGGCGGTGACGAGTTCCTGGTGGTGTGTCGCAACGTGCCGAGCGCCGAGGTGGCGCTCGCGGTCGCGGGGCGGCTCGCGGACGCCCTCGGCGAGCCGCTGGCCCTCGGCGGGACCGAGATGACCCCGAAGGCGAGTATCGGGGTCGCGTGGTCGGCGACCGAGGTCGAGGCGGACGTCCTGATCGACCGCGCCGACGTCGCGATGTACGAGTCCAAGCGTCAGCGGCTCGGGCGTCCGGTGCTCGCCGACTAACGCGCCGCTACGACCCGGAGTGCGGTGTTCCCGTAGAGGTCTCCGATCTCGGCGGGGGAGAGGCGACCGTCCGGGCGGTACCAGCGCGCCACGTCGACGCAGAGCGACAGGAGCACTAGCGTCGCGCCCTTGGCGTCCGGCGTCCCGAACTCACCCGTAGCGATGCCGGCCGAGATCTCACCCAGGACGTCGCTCTCGATCTGCTCGCGGAGCAGTACCACCTCGGTGCGGTGGGCCGGATCCAGCGCGTCCAGCTCGTACTGGACCACTCGGCCCATCGTGTGCTCGCCCGCGTGCCAGCACGCGAAGTCGTGCACCATCGCGCGGAGCCGCTCGGCGTGCGTCGCCAGCCCGGCCGGAGCGTCCGCGACGATCTGGCGCGCTTCTCGGTGGCCGCGCAGGGCGATGTGGTAGAGCACCTCCTCCTTCGACCGGAAGTGCACGTACAGTGCCGCCGGGCTCATCCCCGCCCGACCGGCGATGTCGCGGGTGGTGGTGGCGTGGAAGCCGCGTTCGGCGAACGCCTCGGTCGCGGCACCCAGTAGCCGCTGTACCGGATCCGTCCGGAGCACCGGGGTCTCCCGCGTCATGCCGCCATTCTGCGCCCTCCGCCGCCCCCGAGTAGTGCGGCTGAGGGTATGGGCCAGGGGTGGTCGTGGGCTTCGTCACGGCGCGTTGACGAGGCCGAGAGGACACGTCACCCTCCTAAGCAAGCGCTTATTCATCGCGGAGGAATCGTCGTGAAGCGGACTATCTTTACCGAGGACCACGACTCGTTCCGGGCGTCGGTCCGGGAGTTCGTCACCCGGTCGATCCTGCCTCGGCACGACGAGTTCATCGCCGACAAGCAGATCGCCCGGGACGTCTGGCTCGAAGCAGGCAAGCAGGGCTTCCTCGGCCTCGAGGTGCCGGAGGAGTACGGCGGCAGCGCGGCCGGCGACTGGCGCTTCAACGCGATCTTCAGCGAGGAGCTGGCGCGCGTCGGGGTGGCGTTCTCCTCGTCGTTCAGCATCCACGTCGACGTCGTCGCGCCGTACCTGATCGAGCTCACCAACGACGCGCAGAAGCAGCGCTGGCTGCCCGGGTTCTGCACCGGTGAGCTCACCACCGCGATCGGCATGACCGAGCCGAGCGGCGGCTCCGACCTCGCCGGCTTGAAGACCACCGCGGTCCGCGACGGCTCGGACTGGGTGCTCAACGGGTCGAAGACGTTCATCACCAACGGCTACTCCGCCGACCTGGTCGTGGTCGCCGCCCGGACGAGCCCGGAGAAGCGCGCCAAGGGCATCTCGCTGTTCGTCGTCGAGGCCGGGACGCCGGGCTTCGAGCGCGGGCGCAAGCTGGAGAAGGTCGGTCAGCCCGAGGCGGACACCGCCGAGCTGTTCTTCGACAATGTCCGGCTGCCCGCCGAGAGCCTGATCGGCGAAGTCGACCGCGGATTCATCCACATGATGGAACGCCTCCCGCAGGAGCGGATCGGTGCCGCGGTGTCGAACATCGCGCACGCGGCGCAGATCCTCACCGAGACGATCGAGTACGCCCGTGAGCGGAAGGCCTTCGGTCAGGCGATCGGAAGCTTCCAGAACACCAAGTTCGTGCTCGCGGACATGGTGACGCGGGTCGAGGTCACCCAGGCGTTCGTCGACCAGTGCATCGCCGCCCACGCGGCCGGTGAGCTCACCGCCGTGGACGCGGCGAAGGCGAAGTGGTGGAGCGCCCAGGTGCAGGGCGAGGTGCTGGACGCGTGCGTCCAGATCCACGGTGGCTACGGGTACATGACCGAGTACCGCGCGGCCCGCGCCTGGATGGACGCCCGCGTCACGCGCATCTGGGCCGGCTCCAACGAGATCATGAAGGAACTGATCGGCCGCGACCTGGGCTTCTAGACGGAACCCGAAGAACGATGTGGCGCTGGGCCCGCTATGACGAGCCCAGCGCCACATCGTTCCGCAGCGTCAGCTCGTGATGTAGCCGACTAGTTGTTCTTTTTCGGACTCCAGTTCGGAAATCGTGCTCTTCACGACGTCCCCGATGCTCACCAACCCGACGAGCTTGCCGTCTTCCACCACCGGCAGGTGCCGGATGCGGTGTTTGGTCATCGTCTCCCGGATCTTCGCGACGTCGTCGCTGCTCCGGCACGTGTGCACGTCGACGGTCATGATCGACGACACGCTCTCGTCGAGCAACCGGGCGCCGTGCTCGTGCAAGCGGCGCACGATATCTCGTTCCGACACGATCCCGGCGATCGTGGTTCCATCGGTCGAGACGACGAGCGCCCCGAAGTTGTACTCGGCTAGTTGCGCCAAGAGTGCGCGGACGGTGATCTCCGGCCCCACGGTCGCAACCGTGGAGCCACCGGACTTGCTGCGCAGGACATCGCTGATCAACATCGGGCATCGCTCCCAACGCAGATGGAGGACGCATCCCAAGGGCGGCCGGATGCGTTCCCCCTGGGTACCGGTTCGAGACTTGTCGCGTCAAGGGTCCGATGCGACGCGTCTCGTCCGAAAAGACACAGTCTTCTATGGACTACTGATGACTTCTGGCGATTTCTAGATATCCGGGGCAGAAGGGCGCACCGTAGAGAGACCTAGATCACACTGACGGCAACGGTGCCGGCGATGTGGGTCTCGGGGAGGTCGTTATGGCGCGGACCCGGACGGTGTTCTCCCTCTCTTTCGTCGCGATCATCGCGCTGGTGGCGATCGTCGCCGGGGTGGTGGTCGGCCGAGCATCCGGCTCGGGTTCGGACGGCGGAGGCGGCGGTGACGGCGGGGCCGCCAGCGGCACCCGGATCGACGTGATCATCAAGGCCAGCGACTCGTCGTTCTGGCAGGTCATGCTCGCCGGTGCGGAGCACGCCGCCGACGACTTCGGCATCGAGGTCAACACGTTCGGCCCGACGTCCGAGACCAACATCGACGAGCAGGTGCAGCTCGTCGAGAACTCGATCTCCCGCGGCGTCGACGGCATCGTGATCGCGCCGAACTCCTCCAGCGCGCTGAACTCGGTGATCGAGCGGGCCCGCGAGGCCGGCGTCAAGGTCATCACCGTCGACACCCGGATCACCACCCAGTCCGAGGGGTTCATCGGCACCGACAACGTCAAGGCCGGTCAGCAGGCCGGGCGCCGGATGTGCGAGCTGCTCAAGGCGCAGGGCCGGACGTCCGGCGCGGTGCTGGTCGAGTCGTCGGTGGCCGGCATCCAGTCGCTGGTCGACCGCGACCGCGGCTTCCGGCAGGGCCTCGCCGAGGGCTGCCCCGGCGTCGACTCGAAGCTCCAGCGGTACAACAACAACGACATCAACACCGCGGCGTCGCAGGTCAACGATGCGATCACCGCCAACGAGAACCTGCTCGGGGTGTTCGCGGACAACAACACGTCCGGAGTCGGTGCGGCCCGCGCGGTCGCCGACAACAAGGCCGCCGACCGGATCCCGGTTGTCGCGTTCGACTCCGACCCGCAGGAGAACGCCGCGCTGGACAACGGCACGATCGACGCGCTCGTCGTCCAGAACCCGTACTTCTTCGGCTACCAAGGCGTGCTCGCCTCGGCGATGGCGGCGGTCGACCGTACCCCGCCGCGCGACATCGACCCCGGCGCCGTCGTCGCCGACCAGAAGAACCGCAATACGCCCGAGGTGAAGTCGCTGCTCGAGCCGCCGACCGCCGAGCCCGGCTCATGAGCCGCGGCGCCGATCCGTTCGATCCGGCGTCGGCCTCCGCGCCGGTCGACCCGGTGACCGGCCGGCCGGTGCCGGCAGAGCGATCGGCCGATGACCCACCGGTCGACGGCGGGCCGGTACCGGTGGACGCGCCGGACGGTGCGCCGCTGGCCGGGTCCGCTTCCGAGGTGCCGGCCCCGGTGGACGCCCCCGCGGGCACTGGAACGGACGCCCGAGAGCCGGTGCTCGAGCTCACCGGTGTGTCGAAGGCCTTCGGCCCGGTCCAGGCGCTCAACGACGTCTCGCTGCGGTTGATCCCCGGCGAGGTGCACTGCCTGGCAGGCGAGAACGGAGCCGGGAAGTCGACGCTGATCCGGGTGCTGACCGGCGCGCTTCGGCGGGACCGCGGCGAGTACCGGATCGACGGCGCCGAGGTGACCACCGCGACGCCCGCCGCCCTGCGCACCGCCGGTGTACAGGCCGTGTACCAGGAGCTGAGCCTGCTCCCGCACCTCTCGGTGGCCGAAAACCTCTTCATGGGCCGGCTGCCTGCCCGGCGGGGTCTGCTCGACTCCCGTCGGCTGCGACGCCGCGCGCGTGAGGCGCTGACGGAGGTGGGGCTGGGCGACCTCGACCCGGACACGGCGGTCGAGCAGCTCTCCGCGGCGACCAAACAGCTCGTCGAGATCGCGAAGGTGCTCACCGCGGAGTCGGTGAAGGTGATCGTGTTCGACGAGCCGACCACCGCGCTCACCGAGAGCGAGTCGGCCCGGCTGCTCGACCACATCCGCCGGCTCCGGGAGCAGGGCGTCGCGATGCTCTACGTGACCCACCGGCTGGAGGAGATGTTCGAGATCGGCGACCGCGTGACCGTGCTGCGCGACGGCGGGTTGTCCGAGACCGGCCCGATGGCCGACTACGACGAGAACCGGCTGATCGCCGCGATGGTCGGCCGCGAGGTCACGTCGCTCTACCCGGAACAGCACCGCGAGACGTCGGACGACGCTCCGCTGCTCCGCGTGCGTGGGCTGCGGCGGACCGCCGACGGGCCCTCGATCGACCTGGACGTCCGCCCGGGGGAGATCGTCGGCATCGGCGGGCTGCTCGGGTCCGGGCGGAGTGAGCTGTTGCTGGCGATCTTCGGCGCGGAGCGAATCGTCGCCGGGGAGATCCAGGTCGACGGCCGGACGGTCCGGCCTACCGGGCCGCGGGCGATGATGAACTCCGGGATCGGGCTGCTCACCGAGGACCGTAAGGTGCTCGGATTGCTGCCGGAGCTCTCGATCCGGGAGAACGTGACGATCGCGAGCCTGCGGCGGGCATCGCGCAACGGTCTGCTGCCGGGCAAGGCGCAGGCGGCGGACGCCGATCGGCTGCTGGACTCGCTGCGGCTGCGAGCCGGCTCCTATGACCAGCCGGTGTCGACGCTGTCCGGCGGCAACCAGCAGAAGGTGCTGTTGGCGCGCTGGCTGCTGACCGAGCCGAAGGTGCTGGCGTTCGACGAGCCGACCAAGGGCATCGACGTCGGAGCCAAGGGCGAGCTCTACGACGTGATCGGAGACCTCGCGCAGCGCGGGCTGGGCATCGTCGTCGTGTCGTCGTACCTGCCCGAGCTGATCGGGCTCGCGGACCGAATCATCGTCCTGCGCGACGGTGCGATCGCCGGTGAGCTCCCGGCCGGCGCGTCCGAGGAGGACGTGCTCCGGCTCGCGTCCGGCGGTGCCGGCGAGGCGCCGTCCGACGGCCGTGGTCCGGCCTCGGCCGCCGCCCCCGAGACTGCCCCCGGCGGCGGCCCGGCCGGCGGGAGCGCCCCGACCGAACATGCGTCGGACGTACGGACAGATGCTGGGGACGACGACGGGGCGGATCCGCGAGCCGGGACGCGCGGCACGCCGGCGCCGAATCCGGGGAGCCCGACCGACCCGCAGGGAGACCGTCATGGTGCCTAAGCTCGTCTGGCGGGAGCCGATCCCGACCAGAACGATCACCAGCGAATCCGCCGCCGAGGCGCCCGCCGCCGACCCACCCGAAGCGGCGGCTCCCGGCAGAGCTGACCGGCCCACCGGGGAACTGTCCGGGACGCTGCCGTCGCACCGGGTGCTGACGCTCGGCGACATCGCGGGCCGGGAGAGCGGCGGTCTGGTCGTGCTGCTGGTCGCGGTCGGCGCCTTGACGCTGGCCAGCGACACGTTCCTCACCGCGGGCAACCTCTCCAACCTCGCCAGGCAGGTCGCGATCTTCGGCATCATCGCGGTCGGCCAGCTGCTGGTGATCCTCACCGCAGGCATCGACCTCTCGGTCGGCTCTGTGTTGGGGCTGTCCGGCGCGGTCACCGCACAGCTGCTGGTCGCCGGCTGGCCGGTCATCGCGGCGATCGCCGCCGGCGTCGCGATCGGGACCGCCCTGGGGCTCGTGAACGGCCTGCTGGTCACCCGCGCCATGCTGCCCCCGTTCATCGCGACGCTCGGCATGCTCGGCATCGCCCGCGGCGTCGTCCTGGTGATCACCGACGCGAAGACCGTCCAAGGGCTGCCGACCGGGTTCCAGGAGATCGCCAACGGCACGGTGCTCGGCATCCCGAACTTGCTGCTGATCGCCGCCGCCGTGGTGATCGCGGTGTGGTTCATGCTGACTCGAACGGTGTTCGGCCGGTACATCTACGCGGTCGGGTCGAATCCGGAGTCGGCGCGTCTCGCCGGTGTTCCGGTGACCGCGGTGACGATCGCCGTGTACGCGATCTCCGGGCTGCTCGCCGGGTTGGGCGGCGTACTGCTCACGTCCCGGCTCGGCGCGGGTATTCCGACCGCAGGGACCGGCTTCGAACTCAACGCGATCGCGGCCTGCGTGATCGGTGGCGCCAGCCTGTTCGGCGCCAAGGGCGGGGCGTTGGGCGCGGCGACCGGGGCGCTGATCATGGGCGTGCTGAACAACGGCGGCAACCTGCTCGCGATCAACGCGTTCTACCTGCAGATCGCGATCGGCGTCCTGATCCTGGTCGCGGTGGGCTTCGACCAGTGGAACAGCCGAGCCCGCGCCTGACCTCTGATCGGTTTTCCGATCCGTCTTTAATGTTCGTAATTGTGGTTATTGTGCTTTCATGAGGGAGGGGCGCGGCCTGCACTGGCGCGTGGGCGCGGTTCGCTGGGGTGCCGCGATGCTCACGGCCGTGATCGTCATCGCGGTGGCTGTTTTCGCCGCCGCACTCGCCTCCCACCTCAGCCAGCGGACGCGCGAGCAGGAGGCGCGGGCCCAGACCGTCGTCGTCGCGAACCGCCTGGAACGCCAGGTCGACCACTACATCGAGGCGCTGCGCGGGATCGCGGCCTGGGTCCGGACCGACGGCTGGCCCACCCGCCCCGAGTACCACCGGTACGCGAGCTCGGTCGCGGTCCGGAGCCGGTACCCCGGCATCCAGGTGATCGGGGTGGCGCAGTACGTCGACGCCGCGCAGCGGGCGAGCTTCACCCGGGCGGCGGCGGCCGACGCGGCGCGCGCGGCACTGAGCTACCCGGAGTTCCGGATCAAGCCCGCCGGTACCGGCGACGCGTTGCCGATCAGCTACCTCGACCCGGTCGGCGGCAACGAGGCCGCGCTGGGTCTCGACTTCCTGAGCGAACCGCGTCGCCGGGCCGCGGCGCTGGCCGCCCGCGACCTCGCGTCCCCGCGGCTCACCGCACCCACCACGCTGGTGCAGGAGACCGGCACCCAGCAGGGTGCCCTGGTCATGGTGCCGGTCTACCGCACCGCGACCATTCCGAGCACGGTCGCCGAACGCCGGGCCGCGTTCGACGGCGTGATCTACGCGGCGTTCCGGATGGGGGACCTCACCGCAGGCGTGCTCGGCGCGGATGCCGACCGGCTGTGGCTGGACGACGTCGGAGCGGCCGCCGGAGCCCGTGTCCTCCATGCACCGGAGGACCGGAGCAGCCCACCCCGCAGCGCGCAGGAGTCCCACCTGCGGATCGCGGGACGCGACTGGCGCGTCCGGTTCGACGCGAAGCCGAACCTCGGCCCGGTGGCTCGCTACGGACCGCTCGGGGTAGCGGTCAGCGGCGTCGCGGTGGCCATGCTGGCCGGTGCGCTCCTGCTGGCTCTGACGTCCACCCGGGCGCGGGCGCGGTCACTCGCGGTCTCGATGACCGCGGAGCTGCGTTCGGTGACCGACACCGCGACGGACGCCATCGTCACGGTTGACCACACCGGGCACGTCACCGCGTGGAACCGGGGCGCCGCCCGGATGTTCGGCATCGAGCCGGGTGCGATCCTCGGTGCGCCGCTCGGCCGCGTCGTTCCCGGCGGATTGGCCGCACTCATCACCCACCCCCCGTCGGCTGACTTCCACCCCGACCCGGTCGTCGAGCTGGACGCCACCCGGGCGGACGGCACCGTGCTGCACGTCGAGGCGTCGGTATCGACCTGGGACAGCCCACGCGGCCTGTTCGCGACCGCGATTCTTCGTGACGTGACCGAACGCCGCCGCGCCGAGGTTGCGGTCCGGCAGACCAACGACCTGCTCGAAGGTGTCCTTCGGGGCGCCACCGAGTGCGCGATCGTCGGCTGCGCCCCGAACGGCACGATCACGGTGTTCAACGAGGGCGCCCACCGGATGCTCGGCTACCGAGCCGAGGAGGTGGTGGGCAAGCCCGTGCTCGACGTTCTGCACGACTCGGCCGAGATGGCGGCGGTCGCCGAGGAGCTCGGGGTGGACGGTCCGGAGCAGGTCTTCCCGGCCCTGATGCAGAACGGCGCGCCGACCACCCGCGAGTGGACCTACGTCCGGGCCGACGGCTACAAGCTGCCGGTGCTGCTCACGGTCTCGACGGTGCGGAACGACCAGGGCGCCGTCGAGGGGTTCATCGGCATCGCGTTCGACCTGACCGAGGCCCACCGGATGGAGCGGGAGCGGGCCCGGCTGGCGCACCGGTTCGAGCAACTGCTGAACTGCTCCGGCGAGGGAATCTTCGGTCAGGACCGGAACGGCCGGATCACGTTCGTCAACCGGCAGGCTGCTCGGCTGCTCGGCTGGGACGTCGACGATCTGATCGGGCGCGACGGGCACGAGGTCCTGCACCACCATCGGGCGGACGGCGCACCGTACCCGGTCGACGACTGCCCGATCGTCCGTAGCGGCGCCGATGGCAACACCCGCCGAGTGGACACCGAGGTGTTCTGGCGGCGGGACGGCTCGTGGTTGCCGGTGGAGTACGTCGCCGCGCCGCTGCGCCGGGACGGCCAGATCGAAGGGGTGGTGGCCACGTTCGCGGACATCACCGACCGGAAACGGACCGAGCAGGCGCTGAAGGACGCGGTCGAGAGCGAGCGGGAGGCCGCGCGCCGGCTGCGGGAGATCGACCAGGTGCGCACGGATCTGGTGTCCACCGTGTCGCACGAGCTCCGGACGCCGCTGACCAGCATCTCCGGCTACCTGGAGCTGCTGATGGACGGCGACGTGGGTCCGATCACCGGCGAGCAGGCGGCGATGGTCGAGGTCGCGCACCGCAGCTCGCAGCGGTTGTTGCTGCTGGTCGAAGACCTCCTCACGCTCTCCCGGATCGATGCCGGTGCGTTCAGCATCAAGCGGGACGACGTCGACCTCGCGATGTTGCTGTCGTCCGCGATCGGTGCGGTCGCCCCGCTGGCGGCGGCCCGCGAGCTGCGGCTGATCTCGGACGTCCCGGTGGATCTGGGGGTGGTCCGCGGGGACGCCTCCCACCTGGACCGGGTGTTGCTCAACCTGCTCTCCAACGGCGTCAAGTTCACACCGCCCGGCGGCACGGTCACGCTGGTCGGTCGGCGCGTCGGGGACGAGGCGGTGGTGACCGTGACGGACACCGGCATCGGCATCCCGGCGGAGGAGCAGAGCCGGCTGTTCGACCGGTTCTTCCGCTCCTCCAACGCGATGGACGAGGCGATTCAGGGCACCGGCCTGGGGCTGTCGATCGTGAAGACGATCGTCGAGCACCACGGTGGCCGGATCACGGCGGAGTCCGCCGTCGGGAAGGGCACGACGATGACTCTGACGCTCCCCGTCCGCGCTCCCGTGCGCAGCGGAGCCTGACGAGTCGTCCACGTCGTCAGACCGCGGAGAGCCTGACCACCTCGCCAGCACCCACGCCGAGGCGGGCGGTGGCGCTGCCCTGGTTGACGGCTAGGGCGGGGCGACCGGTCGAGTCGACGAGTAGCACCAGGGCGCCGTGCGGCACGTCGCCGAACGTCTCACCGCGCGCCACGACGATCGCCTGCTGGGCGGCGTCCAGCACCTGGACGGACGGGCCGAGCGACGCCAGGTCGGCCGCGGTGGCCGCGAGTTGTAGCGAGCCGAACCGGTCGACGGACCGGACCTCCGCCTCCAGCCAGCCGGGGCCAGACCTCGTCACCGGCGAGGGCAGCCGGAGCAGCGTCGACACGTCCACCGACGGTCCCAGCGCCGCCAGCGAGGTGCCGGACGCCAGGCGGGCCGCGGCCGGCATGAACAGGTCGCGGCCGTGGAACGTGCGGGCCGGCGTCGAGTCGGTCAGCTCGACCGCGGCGGTCGCTCCGCCGAGCGCGTGGGCGGCCGGGAGCAGCAGGCCATTGTCCGGCCCGACCAGCAGCCCTTGCGGTGCTTCGACCGCCACTGCGCGCCGGCTCGTGCCCACGCCGGGATCGACGACCGCGACGTGCACGGTTCCGTCCGGCAGGTAGGGGACGGCGTCGGCGAGCACCGCCGCTCCGCGTCGCACGTCGGCGAGCGGCACCAGGTGGGTGACGTCGATGATGCGGACGCCCGGCGCGGTGCGGAGTGCGACGCCGTGACAGATCGCGACGAACGCGTCCGACGAGCCGTAGTCGGTGGTGAACGAGATGTGCCGCATCAGTCAGGCCTCCTCGCCCACCGGGTCGCGGAGCAGGCGCGGCAGGTAGACGGCGCCCGGACCGGCTGGAGCGGCCCGGTCGCCGGGGTTCGAGAGCCGGCACCGCTGCAGCGAGAGGCATCCGCAGCCGATGCACGAGTCGAGCCCGTCACGTAACGCCGCCAGCGCCGCGATCTGATCGTCGAGCCGGCTGCGCCAGGCGCGGGACAGCCGCGTCCAGTCGGACCTGGTCGGCGTCCGTCCGGCCGGGAGCGTGGCGAGCGCCGCGCGAACCTCCTCGAGGCTCAATCCGACGTGCCGAGCGGCCCGGATGAACGCCAGCCGCCGCAGCACCGACCGGTGGTACCGCCGCTGATTGCCGCTGGTGCGGGTGGCCTCCAGCAGCCCCACCCGCTCGTAGTACCGCAGCGCGGACGGCGCGTGTCCGCTGCGGTGTGCCACCTCGCCCATCGTCAGCAGGTCGGACATGACCCTCCCCAGAGCTTGACCTGAAGCCAACTTCACTTTTTACCGTACAGGCATCGCGCTGAATTTTTCTCGACCGGCCGCTGCCGAGCTCACTCGACCTCGGAGAAGGCCGGAGCCCGAGAGGGTTCCGAACGGAGGAAACCATGCCTGTCGCCTTGATCACCGGCGCTTCCCGCGGGTTCGGCCGGGCTGCCGGCCTCGCTCTCGTCGCCCGCGGCTGGGACCTCGTCGTCGACGGCCGGGACAGCACCGCTCTCGACCGGGCCGTCGCCGAGCTGCGGAGCCGGGGCGGTCCGCACACCCAGGTGCTGGCCGTCCCCGGCGACGTCGCCGACCCGGCCCACCGCGAGGTGCTCGCTCGGGTCGTCGGCACGCTCGGCCCGATCGACCTGCTCGTCAACAACGCGAGCGCGCTCGGCCCGATGCCGTCGCTCGGCGACTATCCGCTCGACCGGCTCGAGTCGGTGTTCGCGGTCAACGTCCTCGCCCCGCTCGGGCTGATCCAGCTGCTGCTGCCGTCGCTGACCGCGGGCGGGGGCGTGGTCGTCAACGTCAGCTCGGACGCGGCGGTGGAGGCGTACCCGCAGTGGGGCGGGTACGGGGCGAGCAAGGCGGCGCTCGACCAGCTGTCCGCGGTGCTCGCGGTGGAGCGGTCCGATCTCCGGGTGTACGCGTTCGACCCCGGCGACATGCGGACCGCCATGCACCAGGAGGCGTTCCCGGGGGAGGACATCTCCGACCGTCCGGGGCCGGAGACCGTGGTTCCGGCGCTGCTCCGGTTGGTGGAGGAACGGCCGCCGAGCGGGCGGTACCGCGCCTCGGAGCTGCTGGCGGGGGTGGGAGCGTGAAGCCCCGGACGGTGTTCACTCTGCCAACGGACGCCGAGGCAACCTCACCACCGGAGGCGCGGGGTCTGGCTCGGGACGAGGTGCGGCTGCTGGTCGCCGCACCGTCCGGGCTCACTTCGACGCGGTTCGCCGCACTGCCGGAGTTCCTGAAGCCCGGCGACCTCGTCGTCGTCAACATCTCCGGCACGCTGCCGGCCGCAGTGGACGGTCGTCGTCCGGACGGGACGCCGGTCGTCGTGCACTTCTCCGCACCGCGAGCGCGGGACAGCGGATGGACCGTGGAGCTGCGGCTCCCGGACGGCTCCGGTCCGGTGCTGGACGCCGCGGTCGGTGAGCGGATCGCGTTGCCGGACGGTGCTCACCTGACGCTCCGGACGCCCGCCGACACCCACCCGGCCGGGGTCCGGCTCTGGGCCGCGGACGTCGTAATGAACCCTTTTCAACCTCCGGCCTTCTCCCCGGCTGAGCGACCTCAGCGAAGGCCGGTCGAAAAGAGTTCACTGGAGGGACCGGTGGAGGCCTGGTTGAACCGGCACGGGCGCCCGATCACCTACGGCTACCTGCAGGGACGGTGGCCGCTGGCCGACTACCAGCCGGTGTTCGCCCGCGAGCCGGGCAGCGCGGAGATGGCCAGCGCCGGGCGTCCGTTCACCGACCGGATGGTGACCGACCTGGTGACCCGCGGCATCGGAGTGGCGCCGATCCTGCTGCACACCGGCGTCTCGTCGCAGGATCTCGGGGAAGGACCGCAGACCGAGCGGTTCCGGGTGCCGGCCGCGACCGCCCGCCAGGTGGAGTTGGCGCGGCGCACCGGCGGGCGGGTCGTCGCGGTCGGGACGACCGTCACCAGGGCGCTGGAGAGCGCGGTCGACGCCGCCGGGCACGTCGTGGCGACCGAGGGCTGGACGGATCTGGTGATCGGGCCGGATCACCCGGCGCGGGTGGTGAACGGCCTGGTGACCGGGTGGCACACACCGGAGGCGTCACACCTGTTACTGCTCGAAGCCGTCGCCGGTTCCGAGTTAGTCCAGACGGCGTACCGGGCCGCGGTCGCCGAGGGTTACCGCTGGCACGAATTCGGCGACAGCTGCCTGTTTCTTCCGTGATATCGGCCGGACGACTCGACCGGCGCCGGGGTGGCGTTCGACGGGCTCAACCGCCGCCGACGGCCGGGTCCTGCGCGGGTCGTTCTACGAGGCGGTGAGTGCGGTGTTCACTCGACGGGCGTGCAGGAGCCACCACCACCCGCTCAGCGCCGCCCCGACGCTGAACCCGAGCACCATGACCGCGAGTAGCCGCGCGATCAGCCCCGGCCACGGCACCGGCGGGACCGCGTGCGCGAACGTCGCGTAGTCGGGAAGTCCACCCAGCAACGCCAGGCACGCCCCGCCGAACGCGACCGCGAACGGCCCGGCCTCCCAGCCCCGGGCGGCGAGCACCGCGGCGGCCAGCGCGGCCAGTGACACCAGCACCCCGACGCCCTGCCCGGTGAGCGCCCCGGTGAGGATGCCGAAGCCGGTCGCGCCCTCGGTGATGGTGCGGCCGATCGCGTCGGCGAGTTCGGCCAGCGCGGCCACTCCCAAGGCACCGATGACGAGATGGCGCGCCGCCGGACGTCCGCGAAGGAAGTAGGCGGCCGCGAACAGGGCCGCAGCCACCAGCACGACGGCCACCCACCACAGCGGGGTGATCGGCGGTGGTTCGTACGCCAGCGTGCCGCTGACCGTGGTCTGGGTGCCCGCGACGACCAGAGCCGCCTTCCAGGACGCGATGCGGTGCGCCGAGTCCGGGTCGGCGGCGACCGCCGGCGGCGGGCTGGTGCTCATCCAGTGCGAGCGATGGTCGTGCCAGCGGACGACCGGCTCGGAGCCGACCTTCTTCCACTCCGGCGCGGCGGCGGTGTCGACGCGGGCGCTGGCCGGCACGGGGCTCTTGCCGTCGGCCGTGGCGTTGAGCCAGGTGGCCGGTGAGCGGGTATTGGTCCAGACGCCGTCCGGCGTGACCCGGAGGTACGGCTCGCCGGAGTAGCCGCGGATCTCGACGTCCGCGTCGGTGCGGCTGCGCAGTTCGAGCCGCGCGCCGTTCTCGACCACGCGCACCGTGACGTCCGGCGAGTCCGGGGTGACCGCCGTGATCGTGGTCCGGTAGTCGCTGGCGGAGGGCTTGGCGTCGGCGCTGTGTCCCCGAGCGGGCGAGGCGGTCACCGTGAGCAGCACGACCACCACCGCGAGGATCGCCGCCAGGCGGTGCGTGCGGGTTCGCTGCATGTAAGGCCGACCTCCGAGCTGGGACACCACCCCTCCAGGATGACGCCCGTCCCGCGTCCCGCCACGTCCGGGTGGTGCCGCCGCTCGCGTCCGCGCTGGCCGACGCTCTGTTCTGCGAATGCGGAACATCTGCTGAACCGGACGCCGGGCCTTTCCGTGTGAAGGGCGTGGGCACCTCCGAAGCCCATCCGGGTGCGCCGGACTCAGGAGAACGAATGCGTAAACAAGGTCGGTCAGGTTGGACTCTGGGCGTTGCCATCGGTGGTGTGACGCTCGCTCTGACCGGCGCGGCGATGGTGGGTGTTTCCTCCGCCAGTGAGGACTCCGAAACTGCGTCCGTGGGACAAATCACGTGTCCGGACGTCGCCAGCCAGCTACCCGCCATTCCGGCCTCGGCGCAAGCCGAAGTCGATCGGAATCTGACGTTGCTGCAGACGCAGATTTCGGAAGCGCAGAATCGATTGGAATCCACGGTCGGCCAAGGCGGCCCCAACTTCGTGCAGAACGCGATCCTCGGTCCACTGGCCTCGAAACGGGGTGCGGCGATCGACCGGATCGCGATCGCGATCGGACGCACCGCCGCGCGTCCGGAGCTGCCGATCGCCGAACTCTCGACCTGCACCGTGGAGGAGGGCGGGGCCGCTCCGGCGACCACCGCACCCACGACCGAGGCGCCTGCGGCGCCGGAGACGTCCGCACCGGCTGCAGACGATGCGGATAACGGGGACGACGCTGCTGATCAGCGGATCTCGTGCCCCGATGTGGAGAGTGAGCTGCCGGCGATCCCGGCGCAGGCCCAAGCGGAGGTGGAGCGCAATCTGGCGTTGCTCGACACGCAGATCAGTGAAGCCAACAACCGACTTCTGACGTCCGCGGGAGAAGGAGGACCGAACTTCGTCCAGAACGCAATTCTAGGCCCGCTCGCTGATAAGCGAGGAGCCACCATCGACCGTATCCAGATCTCGATCGGTCGACACGCCGCGCGTCCCGAGCTGGACGTCGCCGCGTTGTCGGTCTGTTCACTCGCCTGAGTCCGGACTTGCGGTTGCGCGGTCTGTGGCGGTCCGCGTGAACCAATCCCGGTCACCGGGTTCAGGCCTCCAGGGAGCATCGCCGGTTACCCCGCCGGCGGTGCTCCCTGTGCAATTTCGCGGACGGAATTTAATGAGCCGGTTGACCCAAATCTTCATGGTTCCGCCGACTCACTATCTCTTTTCCCGATTTCGGTGAACCATCCCTCTCGTGGCGGAGTTCTCGATGACGTGGGCGCATGGAGGCCCTTCCGGGTGCACGATTAGGGAGAGCGGAATTGCGAAAGCAATCAGGACGGTCGGGGTGGGCGATAGGCGCGGCCGTGGGCGGAACCGCGATAGCGCTGACCGCCGCCGCCATGGTCGGCGTCTCGTCGGCGAGCATGAACTCGGACGCCACCGCGACGGTGAGCGCAACGGCCGACCCAGGGGCCGATCAGATCGTCTGTCCCGACGTCGCCGGTGAACTGACCGAGGTGCCCGCCCGGGCGCAGAACGAGGTCGCGCGCAACGTCGCGCTGTTGGAGATGCAGGTCGGCGAGGCACAGAAGCGGCTGGAGTCGACGGTCGGCCAGGGCGGCGAGAACTTCGTCCAGAACGCGATTCTGGGTCCGCTGGCTTCCAAGCGGCAGGCGGCGATCCAGCGCATCGAGATCGCGATCGGCCGAGTAGCCGATGCTCCGGACCTCGACGAGGAGGCGCTCGCGGAGTGCGCCGTCGAGGCGGCGGACGCCGCTGCGGACCCCTCGGCGAGCGTCGATCCGTCGGCCACCGAGGACCCGGCCGCGACGGACGATCCCGCGGCCACCGACGACCCGGCAGCGACCGACGACCCCGCAGCGACCGACGACCCGGCAGCTGCCGACGACCCGGCTGCGGACGACGCTGCGGCGGCCGAGCACCCGCCGGCGACCGACGATCCCGCTGCGATGGACGACCCAGCGGCGACCGAAGATCCGGCCGCCGTGGAGGACCCGGCAGCCACCGAGGACCCGGCTGCGGATGCCTCGGCGTCCGCCGACCCCGGCCTGATCGAATGCCCGGACGTCGCGAAGTACGTGCCGGAGGCCGAGGTGCCCGAGGAGGCACAGGAGGCCGTAGACGAGAACATGGAGGCGCTGGCCGAGAAGGAAGCCGCAGCGGAGGACGCGCTGGCCGAGGCGGAGAACGCGGACGCCGCCTACGTCCAGGACAACGTTCTCGGCCCGCTGGCGATCCAGCGGGTGGCGATCCTCGTCCGCATGGAGGTCGCCGTCGACAAGTACGACGCCGACAGCGGGAAGAGCGCGGCGAAGAATCAGCGCCAGGCCGTGCACACCGCCATCACGAAGCTCTCCGGCTGTTCGCTCGCCTGAGTGAGGCCGAGTTCCGCGGGGCCCGTACGGGCCCCGCGGACCGCCGGGAGGTGATCGGACGGCGTGGTCTGTGGCGGTCCGCGCCGTACCGAACCCGGTAGCCGACTCGGGCTACGCAGGACGCACCGCCGGCCGGGGAAGCCGGCGGTGCGTCCTTTCGCGTGAGGCGCGACCCCGCCGGTTCCGGGCGGACGGGGCCGCGCGAGATGAATACTGGCCCCTCGGAGGCCACTCAGCCGATACCTTGCGGTGTTGGGCGTATCCGCAGCAGCGTCCGCCCGCAGTCGCCGATGTGCCTA
Organism: Cryptosporangium minutisporangium; assembly: GCF_039536245.1. Classification (NCBI taxonomy): domain Bacteria; kingdom Bacillati; phylum Actinomycetota; class Actinomycetes; order Cryptosporangiales; family Cryptosporangiaceae; genus Cryptosporangium; species Cryptosporangium minutisporangium. The sequence continues at coordinate 37,025 of NZ_BAAAYN010000043.1, forward strand.
GCTGTCTTTTGTGCACTGTCCTATGTCACTGCAGTCCGGCCCGGCCGCCTCACCAGCACGGGTCGAATCGGATCCCGGTCATGTCGTGGACGCCGATCAGGCTGACGGCCATGAGCAGCCCGGGCAGCCCGAGCGAGCCGACGACCAGGCCCGCGAGGGCAAGCAGCGAGCCTCGACGTCGCTGCCGCTCGCAGCGCCGCAGTGCGATCGGCCCGAGCACCACAGCGGCCACCGCGCACAGCCCCAACAGGTACGTACCCCAGCCCGGAGACGCGACGAACGCGAAGCCGATTCCGTAGAGCGGTAGGTACGGCAACCCGCCGGCGAAGCCCGCGATGCCCAGGCCGAAGGCGACCATGGCGAGGCGCATGCGCCCGGGAGACGTCGGCGCCGGAGCGTCGGTCATGGTCCACCCCCTTCCCTGGCTGATCGGTTCGCGCGTGCGACGTCTGAGGCTTGTTCGTCGCCGAGATGACGCGAACGGTGCCGTCGGACGTTCGGACGCTGCGGTCGCGCTCGCCCGGAACCCGGTGGTTCCGCCGGCCGATCAAATGGGTCCGCGTCAGGACAGGGCAAGGACGCAGAACTCGTGGCCGTCCGGGTCGGTCAGACACGTCCACGGGACGTCGCCCTGGCCGATGTCGAGGTCGGTGGCGCCGAGGGCCCGCAGGCGGGCCACCTCCGCCGCTTGGTCGTCGCCGGGGTACGGCAACAGGTCGAGATGGACCCGGTCGGGCGCGGTCTTCTCGCCGGGCGTACGGAGGAACTCGAGATACGGGCCGACGCCCTCGGCGGAGCGCAACGCCGCGTACTCGTCGGTCACCTCGTGCCGGATCCAGTCCGTCGCCTCACCCCAGAAGTGGGCCATGGTCCGCGGATCTGCGCAGTCGACCACCACCGCGGCGATCGGCCCGGTGTCCCGGTAGATCTCCCGAGGCTCCAACACGCAGAACTCGTTGCCCTCCGGATCGGCGAGGACCGTCCACGGCACGTCACGCTGGCCCACATCGGCGGGCGTCGCGCCCAGAGTCCGCAGACGCGCGACCAACTCCGTCTGATGGGCCGCGGAGGTGCTGGCGAGATCGAGGTGCACGCGGTTCTTCGTTGCCGTCTTGGCTCCCGGCACGGGCACGACGTTGATGCCGACGGCGACCGGGTCCGGCCAGACCAAGCCGCCGACGGGCCCCACGTAGGTGGTCAGGCCGGAGCCGCCGCGGTAGGCACTCCAGCCGAGTGCCTCCGCCCAGAACTGGCCGACCGTCGCGTGATCGAGAGCCTTGATGTTCACCTGGGCAGGGCGCAGCGCCATGCCGGCGATCCTAGGCATCCGTCTGCTCGATATGGGTTGGTCGTCCGGCCCCGCTTCGAGCGCTGGGTCTGCTGCGGGTAGCTCGCGCCGCGCGCCAGAGCAGCCCAGCCAGACCGAGAGCGAACAGAACGTTGCCGACGACATCGACGAGCCCACCTGCCCCGACCAGAGGCTGCGACGGGAACGCGTACCAGGCGTAGGTCACGAGTGCGCCGCCGGTCAGGGCGAGCACGTGCCGCTCGTTCCATCCCGGTCGTTTGCTCCATCGCGCGAGCAGCCGCGCGCTGACCGCGTACAGGGCCAGGTAGACCACGACTGTCGGCCAGCCAGGGAACCAGCCCAGCACGATGAATGCGCTGGTGACAGCGAAGGCGATTGCGGCGACCTGCCATGGGCTCGGGGCGGGGGACCCGACGGGCTCCGCCCGCCGCCCAGTGACCAGGAACGCGGCGGCAACGAGGATCCCCGCAGCGGCCGTGGTGCCGGCCAATTGACCGGGCGCCGCGACAAAACGTTCGATCTCGTACGTGGCGAGCCAGTTGGTGACCGCGCCCAGGACGAACACGGCGCCGGCGAGGGCCAAGCCTCGGTTACTCAGCCACGGCTGCGCCGCCCGACGTGGCACCAGCGCCTCAGCGAGGGCGATGGACGCGCTGATGCTCCACACGGCGTGCAGAGTCAGCACGAAGATCGTCCACCACGCGCCCATGCCGAGCGTGGGTACGGGCGCCCAGCTCAGCAACGGGTAGCCGAAGTAGGACGGGTTGAACAGCGTGTGGGTCACCAGTCCTTCCTCGATCACCCCGTAAGCCAGAGCGAGCAAGAAGATGGTCGACCAGCCGCGCTGGGCCCGGCGGGCGACCTCCCGGATCAACAGCGCGCCACCACCGTAGAGCGGTGCGGTGAGCACCAGCCAGGGCAAGGCGGTCACCGACATGTTGCCGTGGAGGTACTCGCCGATCAGCGGTGCGAGGACGAACAAGCCCAACGCTGCCCATCCGGCTGAACGGTGCGGGGTCTGGCTCGACATCGGATGCTCCGCAGGCTGGCGAGGACATGACCTCGACAGCCTCGCCGCCCCAGGGGGCGCCCCCGCGACGCCCTTCGGTAGCCGCGCCTGAGACTTTGGTCTACCGCCCGGCCTTCTCCATCTCGGCGTGGACGGCTTGTCTCCGCACTCGCCGCGCTCGGCAGGCCTTCGGAATGGGCCCCGAATTAGGGTGCGTCTGCGTCCGCGGGGAGAGGGTCGGCCGCAGCCAGCGTGAACCGCTGTTCAACGCGGGAGGGCGGTAACCGCGGAGCGGCCGCAGTGGTGGGCACAAGGCCGCTCACCTGCGGTGATGAAGAGAGTGGGTGCGCCATCAGGGACTCGAACCCCGAACCCGCTGATTAAGAGTCAGCTGCTCTGCCTATTGAGCTAATGGCGCTCGTCACTCCCGGGACGGGCGACCACCCCGGGTGACGAGAGACAACGATAGCAGCCGACGCGTCAGGCCAGAAATCGGTAGGAGAGCCGTCCGTCACACCGGCCCCAGCGGCCATTTCACCGACGCCTCACCCGCTCGGCGGGCCGAGAATCTCGCCGCGCCGACGGTGAACCGATCGGGTCATCGGGTCGTAGGGGTTGACAACATCGTGTACAGGTGATTCACAGTGTCGTGTAGGTGTACGGCAGGATCTGCCGGAAGTACTGCGGATGAGCGGGGTAACGATGCGGGCGGTCCGCACCACGGTCGGCGGCGACGCCGAGCGACACGGTCGGCGATGGGCGAAGCGGGTCGGCGCCGCGGTGCTCGCGGTGGGGTTGCTGGCCGCGTGTGACAGCGCGGCCGGAGCGCCGACCGGGGAGTTCAGCCCGGCCGGCAACACGGCGTCGAAGAGCCCGGCGGTGCCGACGACGCTCGCCCTGACGGCGCCGGCGAACAAGGCCACGAAGGTCCTGACCAGCTCGGTGCTGACGTTCACCACCAACGGCACGCTCGACACGGTGACGCTCACCGGCTCGGACGGGAAGCCGGTGGCGGGCAACGTCTCGAGCGACAAGAAGTCGTGGGTGCCGGCGCGGCAGCTCGCGTACAGCGCCACCTACAAGGTGGTCGCGACGGCGTCGCAGGGCGGCGAAAACAGCAAGACGCTGACGTCCACGTTCACGACGATGGCCCAGCCGTCCTCGATCACCGGCGCCGACCTCTACGTCAACGACGGTGACACGGTGGGGATCGGGCTGCCGATCGTCGTCGAGTTCACGAACAGCATCCCCAAGTCGCAGCGTGCCGCGGTGGAGAGGCGGCTCTTCGTCACCAGCACCCCCGCTGTCGAAGGCTCGTGGCACTGGTTCTCCGGGAGCGAGATCCACTACCGTCCGCGCGCGTACTGGCCGAGCGGCGCGAAGGTGTCGGTGCGGCTGGCCATCGGCGGCCTGCCGATGGGTGACGGGAGCTACGGCAAGCGTGACCGGTTCGCCACGTTCACGGTCGGCCGCGCGGTGACCAGCAAGGTCGTCAACAAAGACAAGACGATGTACGTCTACAAGGACGGGAAGCTGATCCGGAAGTTCCCAATCAGCCTCGGCAAGCGCAGCACGCCGACGTCGTCCGGCCGGATGGTCGCAATGGAGAAGGCGTACAAGAAGACGTTCGACTCCGGAACGTTCGGCGTGCCGTCGGACTCACCAGACGGGTACCGGCAGGTGGTGTACTTCGACGTCCGGTTCACCTGGGGCGGGGAGTTCGTGCACGCTGCGCCGTGGTCGGTCGGCTCGCAGGGACGTGAGAATGTCTCGCACGGATGTGTCAATGCGTCGACGGCCAACGCCAGCTGGTTCTACGAGCTGACGCTCAAGGGCGACCCGATCGAGGTCATCGGCACCGAGACGCGCGTCGAGAAGGGCAACGGCTGGACCGACTGGGAGCTCAGCTGGGAGCAGTACAAGGCGGGTAGCGCGCTGCGCTGACCGCCGCTGCCGGCGGCGCCGAGCGAATTTTTCGGGAAGGCCACCTCTCGGGCGCCGCCGGGAGGTGGCCTTTCGGGAGAACCACCCCTCCGCGCCCCCTCAGAGGTGGCCTTTCGGGAAAAGCGCCACCCAGCGCCCAGGATGAGCGGCGCGGCGCCCCGGCAGCGGGGACGGCGCCCCCGCCACGGGGCGGCGAGCGGGTGCGCACATGACGAAGGGCCGGTCCGAATGGACCGGCCCGTCTCGCCGTATGGGGTGACTGATGGGATTTGAACCCACGACACCCGGGACCACAACCCGGTGCTCTGCCAACTGAGCTACAGCCACCATGCGCACTACCCGATCCGGAGGACCAGCTCGCGCGGCTCACTCATCATAGCGGTCCGCGCCCGCGCACCTCGACCTCGATCCCCCCTCTGGGGATCGCGCAGGTCACACCGGGCCGCTGGGCGTCATTTCGGGTCGGACAGCGAGGCCGCGATGGTCCGTGCCTGCTCGACGTCCGGCCCGGGCTGGGGGACGAAGATCGCCTGCCGGTAGTACTGGAGCTCGCGGATGCTCTCCCGGATGTCGGCCAGCGCCCGGTGCGCGAGCCCCTTCGCGGGCTGCCCGAAGTACACCCGCGGGTACCAGCGCCGGCACAACTCCTTGATCGAGGAGACGTCGACCATCCGGTAGTGCAGATAATTGTCGAGCCGCGGCATGTCGCGCGCGATGAAGCCCCGGTCGGTCGCGATCGAGTTCCCACACAGCGGCGCCGACTTCGGGTCCGGGACGTGCTCCTGGATGTAGGCGAGCACCTGGTCCTCAGCCTCGGCGAGCGTCACCGTCGAGGCGCGCACCTCGTCGGTGAGCCCGGACTTGGCGTGCATGTCCCGGACCACGTCCAGCATCCCGCTCAGCATCTCGTCAGAGGCATGGATCACCACGTCGATGCCCTCACCGAGGATGTTCAGCTCGGAATCGGTCACGAGCGCAGCAACCTCGATGAGCGCGTCGTGTCCCAGTTCAAGTCCGGTCATCTCGCAGTCGACCCACACCAAACGCTCAGTCACGGACGGCAGCCTATCCACCCGGACGAACAACCGTGTCGAGCCCTACCTAACTGTCCCGCACAGTCCGATATGCGAGCATGCCGCCGAAGGCCATCAAACCGACCCCGGAGAGCGTGTCGACCGTCTGCATCAAGCGGTCCCCGATCCGCCGCCGGGCGAGCGCCACGCCGAGCGCCAGCACCGTGAACCAGCCGATGCTGCCGATGCCGAGGCCGGCGAGCAGGCTCCCCGCCGAGGCCGGTGACGACGTCAACGCGGCGGTGGACGCGGCGGCGAAGATCGAGGCCCAGGACGCGATCGTCAGCGGATTGGACGCGGTGGCCAGCACGGACGTGCGCAACGCCGCCTTGACGGTGGTCACCTCGTCCACGGTTTCCAAGCCCAGTCGCACCCGGTGGGCCGTCCACAGCGTGCGGGCACCCATCCAGATCAGGACGCCGGCGCCGATGGTGCCGAGCGTCCACCGGATGGTGTCCGACCGGACCAGTTGGGCGACTCCGAGCAGGCCGAGCGTGGCGTACGCCATGTCGACGAGCGCGGCGCCGAGCCCGATCGCGAGCCCGGGCGCCAGCCCGTAGCGCAGGACGGTGCGGACGCAGAGTAGGGAAACCGGCCCGACCTGGGCCGCGACGAAGAGACCGAGTCCCAACCCGGCCAGGGCAGCGGTGAGCATGACGTCGATCCCAGCACGCGGGACCGCGAGTGTTCGATCGGTTTTCCCGGCCCCGCTCGCCGGGCAACCATTCCAGAGCGAGCGCCCCGTTCCGGGCGCTACCGTCACCTGCCTGCCCGAGGGCGTCGCGCGGGCTGCCGGGCGAACGCACGACCACGCACGAGGAGGGCCCGCCGATGGTCGGCCGGATTGAGGACTACGCGGTCATTGGCGACCTGCACACTGCAGCGCTCGTCGGCACCGACGGCTCGATCGACTGGCTCTGCCTGCCGCGCTTCGACTCCGGCGCGTGCTTCGCTGCCCTGCTCGGTGACGAGGAGAACGGCCACTGGCGGATCGCGCCGGTCGGACAGAGCGTCTGCACCAGCCGCAAGTACCGCGAGGACACGCTGATCCTGGAGACCGAGTGGACGACTCCGGAGGGCACGGTTCGCGTCATCGACCTGATGCCGCCCCGGGACGACGCCGTCGACGTGGTGCGGGTGGTGGAGGGCGTCAGCGGGCGGGTGTCGATGCGCAGCGTCCTGCGGCTGCGGTTCGACTACGGGCGGATCGTCCCCTGGGTCCGGCACGTCAACGGCGAGTTCGCCGCGGTCGCCGGCCCGGACGCGGTGTGGCTGCGCAGCAGCGTCCCGCTGCACGGAGAGAACCGGGCGACGATCGGGGACTTCACGGTCGGGCCGGGGGAGTACGTGCCGTTCGTGCTCACCTGGCGCGAGTCCTGGCACACCAACGACCGCGACGTGGACGCGATCGAGCAAGTCAACAACACCGAGGTGTACTGGCGCAGCTGGATCGACGGGTGCCGTTACGAGGGACGCTGGGCCGACGCGGTCCGGCGGTCGCTGATCACGCTCAAGGCGCTGACGTACGACCCGACCGGAGGGATCGTCGCTGCCGCCACGACGTCGCTGCCCGAACAGATCGGTGGACCCCGCAACTGGGACTACCGCTACTGCTGGCTGCGGGACGCGTCGTTCACGCTCCAGGCGCTGGTGTCCAACGGATACGACCTGGAGGCGCTCGCCTGGCGCGACTGGCTGCTGCGCGCGGTCGCCGGCGACCCGTCCGACCTGCAGATCATGTACTCGATCAAGGGTGCCAGGCGGATCGACGAGTGGGACGTCCCGTGGCTGTCCGGGTACGAGAAGTCGACGCCGGTCCGGATCGGCAACGCGGCGAGCGAGCAGCTCCAACTGGACGTCTGGGGCGAGGTGCTCGACTGTCTGCACCTCGCGCGGGAGGCCGGCATCGCCGGGAGCGACGACGCCTGGCACCTGCAGAAGCGGCTGGTCCACCACCTGGAGTCCGCCTGGCGGGAGCCGGACAACGGTCTCTGGGAGGTCCGCGGCGACCGGCAGCACTTCGTGCACTCGAAGGTGCTGTGTTGGGTGGCGTTCGACCGGATGGTCAAGACCGCCGAGCAATTCGGTCAGGACGGCGACGTCGAACGGTGGCGGGCGATCCGGGACGAGATCCACGCGGAGGTGTGCGCCAAGGGCTTCGACCGGACGCGGAACACGTTCACCCAGTACTACGGCTCGACCGGCCTCGACGCGTCGCTGCTGCTCATCCCGCGGCTGGGGTTCCTGCCGCCGAGCGATCCCCGGGTGGTGGGCACCGTCGAGGCGGTGCAGCGCGAGCTGTGCGTCGACGGGTTCGTGCTGCGGTACCGCCCGGAGCAAGAGGCGGTCGACGGCCTACCCGGCGGCGAGGGCGCGTTCCTGGCCTGCAGCTTCTGGCTGGCCGACGCGTTGTTCCTGATCGGGCGCGAGGAGGAGGCGGTCGCGCTCGTCGATCGCCTGGTGGCGCTCTCCAGCGACACGGGGCTACTAGCCGAGGAGTACGACCCGGTCACCAAGCGTCACTTGGGTAACACCCCTCAAGCGTTCAGCCACGTCGCGCTCGTGAACTCCGCGGTGCTCATCGGCGGGGCCTGACGGCAGGTGGACCTGTCCGAGCGTGCGGATAGGTCCACCTGCCGTCAGCACCGAGCTCCGGGCGGGCACCGAACCGCGCGTCGGGGCGGCACCACCGCCTGGCGGACGCGAGGAGCGCGTCCGCCAGGTCCGCTGCAGGAGCGGGCGTCCTTGCGGTGGTTCGCCGGGCGGCGTCTGACTAAAAGCGGTGAGCTTCGTGGCCGTACCCGAGGGCAGAAGCCACTTCCCCTGCGTTTTGGTATTCGGCATCGGCGGGCAGGTCGCGAACCGCGCTGACCAACCGCGCGGGAGCGTTGTTCTCGACCAGCCGGTCGATGAGCTGGTCGCGGCGCGCCGGGTAGATCTCCTTGCCCAGGTGCGCGGCGAGCTCCGAGCGTCCCTCGACGCCCTCCGGGGTGAGCCCCTCGGGAACGCCGCCGGTCAGCGTGCCGTTCGGCGCGAAGTCGGCCTCGGGCTGGTCTTCGCCGGAGGGCTCCGGGTCGCGCCACTCCTCGGTCCGACCCGAATGCCCGGACCGCACCAGACCTTCGGTCTCGCGCGCCATCGCCTCGTCCTGCCGTGGTCCGTGTTTGTCGCTGCGTTCCATGGGCCAGCGATTACCCGGCGCCTGCGAACTCAATCACGCGGTGTGAGGGTCCGGTACCCGCGGTCGTACCGCACCAGGGGGTTGCGTCCCGAGCCGGTGGTGGCGCTCACCACCGAGGCGGTCACCAGCAGGTGGTCCCCGACCGATCGGCGATCGGTGGTGACGCACTCCAGCGTGGCGCCGGCTCGGTCGAGCAGCAGCGCGCCGGTCGCCGCGCCGCGGTGGTGCTCCTCCTCGGCCAGCAGCAACCGGGCACTCGGACGTCCGGCCACCGCGAACCGTCCGGCCAGCGCCGCCTGATTACTGGCGAGGACCGACAACCCCCAGTGCGCCCGGCGGCCCAGTACCTCGGCGACGTAGCCGGCCGAATCCACCGCGATCGCCACGATCGGCGGGAACAACGAGACCGGCATCAACGCTGTGAGGGTGACGGCGAGATCGTCGGCGGGGTCGTCGAAGTCCTCGTCGGGATCGAGAGCATCGGGGCCGGGCGGCGCCGATTCGGGTGGCCGTCCGTCCCGGACGCTCAGCACCACGACGCCGGTGGCGAACCGCCCGAGAGCGGATTTCACCTGGTCGGCCGAGGTGTTCGTCACAGAACCATCCGGAAACTCACCGGGGCAGGTTACCCGGCCGATGGGGTGGGCATCCCCTGACGGATGGCTCACAGCGCGCAACGTTGCGCGGATCACCCTTCGAAACCGGAATCTCCGCCGGGTGAACGCCGTTGTGGGTTACGTACGTGTGAGGCACAAAGAGGGATTGGGGAGACGATGACGACGGACGTTGTGGAACCGAGTACCCGGGTCGTCGAGGTGGACGACACCGCGGCACCGGACCGCGACCTCGTCGGCACATACCTGCACGAGATCAGCCGCACACCGCTGCTGAACGCCGCGCAGGAAGTGGAGCTGTCGAAACAGGTCGAGGCCGGCCTCCTCGCCGAGTTCTGGCTCGACGAAGGAACGATCCCCGAGCACATCACGCGTTCTGAGCTTACCCGGCTCGTGGCCGAAGGTCGCCGGGCGAAGGACGCATTCATTCTGGCCAACCTTCGCCTGGTGGTTTCGATCGCGCGGCGGTACACCCGCAGCGCGATGCCGCTGCTGGACCTGGTGCAGGAGGGTAACTCCGGCCTGGTCCGTGCCGTGGAGAAGTTCGACTACCAGCGCGGATACAAGTTCTCCACCTACGCGACCTGGTGGATCCGGCAGGCGATCAGCCGAGCCATCGCGCAGCAGGCCCGAACGGTCCGGCTCCCCGTCCACCTCGTGGAGGAGATCAACCGGATGCGTAACGTCCGGCGCGATCTGACCCGTGAGCTGGGCCGTGAGCCCGAGATCGCGGAGATGGCCGGCGCGCTAGACATCGAGCCGTCGCGGGTCGAGGAGCTGATTCGGTGGGCGCGGGAGACCGTGTCGCTGGACACCCCGGTCGGTGAGGACGGCGAGACCTCGCTGTCCGACCTGGTCGCGGATCGGGACGAGCCGTCGCCGGAGGACGTGGTCATCGCCGCGCTCCAGCGGGACGGGCTCGGGCAGATGATCGAGCGGCTCGACCCGCGGTCGGCGCGGATCGTCCGGGCGCGGTACGGCCTCGAGGACGGGCGGCAGCAGTCGCTCACCGAGATCGCCGGCACGCTGGGACTGTCCCGCGAGCGAGTGCGGCAGCTCGAGAACGCGGCGCTGCACCAGCTCCGCGAGCTCGCCGCCTCCGAAGGCGTGGTTGCAGCCTGAGGTTCGTAGCGGAGCCCCGGCCCGATTGGGCCGGGGCTTTGTCATGTCTACGCCGTCCGGATCACCACCGCAGGTATGCCCGCTCCTGCATCCCGGGTGGCGCGACGCGCGCCTCGCCTCCGCTGTCAGTGGTGCCCGCACCGCCGCGCGGTGTCGTCCGACGTGCGCGCCCGGTGCCGCCTGGGCGAGTGCGAACTTCCCGAATATCCGTCCGCATGGCGGCGGCGACGCCCGGCGCGCCTGGGCGAGTGCGAACTTCCCGAATATCCGTCCGCATGGCGGCGGCGACGCCCGGCGCGCCTGGGCGAGTGCGAACTTCCCGAAAATGCGCCCGCCGGCGGGGTGGGTGGGGTGGTTCTCCCGAAAGCCAACCTGTGCGCCGCCCGCGAGAGGTGGTCTCCCCGAAAGTCCGCCCACGCGCCGCCCGGCGGCGCCGCCCCGGCAGTCACGTGGCGGAAGGCAGCGGACGGGCGGCGGCGTACGGTCGGAACGTCGGTAGCGAACGACGGGAGTAGACGTGCAGGAGAAGCAGATCATCACGCGGGTCGACGAGCTGGTCGCCGAGGAGCACTCGCTCCGGCAGCGCCTGGCCGCCGGTGAGCTGACCGCCGCCGAGGAACACGAGCGCCTCAAGCGGGTCGAGGAAGAGCTCGACCAGTGCTGGGACCTCCTCCGTCAGCGGCGGGCGAAGCGCGACGCGGGCCAGAACCCGGACGACGCCACGCCGCGTCCGGTGAGCGAGGTCGAGTCGTACCTGCAGTAACGGTTCACATCCCATTCAACCCTGTTCCAACTGGTATCTGACTGGCTCCGCTGGGCTGCTCGGGGCGAGGCGACATCCACGTCGCCGCGCCTCGAGGAGGACAGATGCCCAATCGGAGTGCCCGCTTAGCGGCGGGCTCGGTACTCGGGCTGGCCATGGCCGTGAGTGCACCCGCCGCGGCCACGGCCGCCCCGTCGGGGCTGGAGGTGCTCGCCGAGCCCGCCGCGGTGGCCGCCCGCCCAGGCGCCCCCGGAACGAAGCCCGTCGTCATCGCGCACCGCGGAGCCAGCGGATACCGGCCCGAGCACACGCTCGCCGCCTACCAGCTCGCGATCGAGCAGGGCGCGGACTTCGTCGAGCCCGACTTGGTCTCGACGAAGGACGGCGTGCTGGTCGCGCGTCACGAGAACGAGATCGGCGGCACCACCGACGTCGCGAGCCACCCGGAGTTCGCCGACCGCAAGACCACCAAGACGATCGACGGCCGGACGATCACCGGCTGGTTCACCGAGGACTTCACGCTCGCCGAACTCAAGACTCTCCGGGCGGTCGAGCGCCTCCCGGCCGTCCGCCCCGGCAACACCGCGTACGACGGCAAGTTCCGGGTGCCGACGCTCCAGGAAGTCGTCGACCTGGTGAAGCGGGAGAGCAAGCGGCGTCACCGGACGATCGGGCTCTACCCGGAGACCAAGCATCCGACGTACTTCCGCTCGATCGGCAAGCCCCTGGAAGAGCCACTGGTGAAGACGCTGAAGCGGAGCCGGCCGCCGAAGGTGATCATCCAGTCCTTCGAGACCGGCAATCTTCGACGCCTCAACCGGATGATCGACGTGCCGCTCGTCCAACTCGTCGACGCCGCGGGCGCGCCCTACGGCGACGGCCGCACGTACGACGACCTGGTCACCCCGGCGGGCCTGGCCGACATCCGGACCTACGCGGACGGCGTGGGGCTGAACACCGCTCGGGTGATCGGTCCGACGCAGGCGCCCACGACCGTGGTCGCGGACGCACACGCGGTCGGGCTGATCGTGCACGTCTGGACCATCCGCAGCGAGAACCAGTTCCTGCCGGCCGCCTTCCGCATCGGCACCGATCCGAACGCCGTGGGGGACGTCGAGGGCTGGTTGCGGCTGCTGCTGGCTCAGCGGATCGACGGGTTCTTCACCGATTTCCCGGACGTCGGCCGAGCGGTGGTCGACGGACGCCGCGCGGCCTGATCGCACCCGCGCGGGAGCCTTACGTCCGGCGCGCTCCGCGGTGACGGCGCCACCGCGCAGCGTGCCGGACCTCCTCCATCCGGCGGATTGCGTGTGACCACCGCATACTGGGGATATCAGCAGGACGTCACCCGCTTGCCGTCAGGAGGAGACCGCGCCGATGGGTTCCCCGGAGTCTGCGGGGACGCCCCTGCCGAGGTCCCCCGACGTCCTCCTCGATCGGCTGGAGCTCGCCCTCGACGCCTCCGGGATCGGGTCGTTCGACTGGCACCTGGAGACCGGTGAGCTGATCTGGGACGACCGCCTGTGCCGCCTGTTCGGCATCGAGCCGGCGTCGTTCGACCGCCGGATCGAGACGTTCTACGCGCACCTCCACCCGGCCGACCGGGGCCGGGTGGAGCAGGTGATCCAGCACGCGATCGAGGCCCGGGGCGAGTACCACGCCGAGTACCGCGTCGTCCGTCCGGACGGTGCCGAGCGCTGGGTGGACGCCAGGGGACGCGTAGTCGCCGGTCCGGACGGGGGCCCGGACCGCCTGATCGGCGTCGCGACGGACTTCACCGACCGCTACCAGACCTGGCAACGTCAGCAGGACGCCGCCCGCGCCGAGTGGGAGCGGGCCCAGCTCATCAACGCGGTGACCAGGGCGCTCGCCGAGGCGCTGACGCTCAAGGACGTCACCCAGGTCCTGACCGGAACCCTGCGCGAGGCGATCGGCGCCAGCGCCCTGGGCGTCGTGCTGATGGAGAGTGGCCGACTCCGCGTCGTGGATGCGGTGGGGTACGACTCGCAGGTCGTTGCGGACTTCGACGGGGCGTCGATGGACGACCCGCGGCCGCTCGCCGAGGCGGTGCGCACCCGGCTCCCGCTGTTCGCCGGCGACGCCGCTGCGTTCGTCGACCGCTGGCCGGAGGCCGCAGAGGGCCGGGGCGCCGCCTGGGCTTATCTCCCGATGATCGCGGCCGGGCGGCCGGTCGGCGGTTTCGCGGTGCGCTGGGACCGGCCGCAGGCGTTCACGTCCGACGACCGCACGATGCTCGTCGCCCTCGGCGGTCTGGCCGCGCAGTCGTTGGAGCGGGCACGCCTCTACGACGCCGAGCACGAGCTCGCCGCCGGCCTGCAGCGCGTCATGCTGCCCCGGCGCACCGACGGCATCCCCGGGGTGTCGACCGCGTGCCGGTACCTACCCAGCGCCGACGGGCTTCAGGTCGGCGGCGACTGGTACGACGTCATCGCGCTGCCGTCCGGCGAGGTCGGTCTCGTCGTCGGGGACGTCGAAGGGCACACCGCACACGCCGCAGCGGTGATGGGCCAGCTGCGGATCGCGGTGCGCGCCTACGCCACCGAGGGCCACCGCCCGGAAGAGGTGATCGCGCGCACCAACCGGCTGCTCGTCGACCTGGAGACCCGGCTGCTCGCGACCTGCTGCTACGTCACGATCGACCCGGCCACCGGGGAAGGCGTCGTGGTGGGCGCGGGACATCCGCCGCCGCTCGTCGTCCGGGCGGACGGGCGCGTGGAGATCTCCGAGCCCAGCGGTGGCCTGATCCTCGGCGTGCAGGACGCCGCCGAGTACCGGTCCACCGCCGTCCACATCGGCCCGGGCGACGCCCTGGTGCTGGTGACCGACGGGTTGATCGAGTCACCGGGGCAGTCGATCGACGCCGGCCTGCGCGCGCTGGCGGAGCGGGCAGCCGCCGGCGCCGGTGACAACGCCGAGCACCTCGCCGACCGGATCGTCGCGCCGATCGGATCGGCCGGGCGGCGTTTCGACGACATCGCGGTCGTGGTGGCCCGTCGCGATCTGGTCGAGGAGACCCGGACCGACGAGGCGCGGCACGCGGTCGCCCGGGGCGCGTCGGGCATGATCGGCCGCGCGCGGGCCTTCGTGACCCGGACCCTGACCGCCTGGGACATCGACCAGACCGTTCGGGAAGCGGCGGTGCTCTGCGCGTCGGAGCTGGTGACGAACGCGATCCGGCACGGCGAGGGCCTGGTGGAGCTGGCCCTGATCCGGTACCCCGATCGGATCCGACTGGTCGTCGAGGACGACTCGCCGACGCCGCCACGCCTGGTACACGCGTCGATGACCAGCACCGGCGGCCGTGGGCTCGACGTCGTGGCCCGGCTGTCCGCTGCGTGGGGCTCGGAGGCGCGGGGCACCGGGAAGATCGTCTGGGCGGAGTTTCCCTGCTGAGAACTACGCACCGGTCTCAGCGGGAGTGCAGCGGTAGTGCTACGCAGAGTATTCAGATCGTGGCGCGGGAGCGATAGGCTGATCCCTCGGGTCCAGCGGCGGCCTCCACTGCCCGCGTCGCGCGCGCAAGCGTCGCGAGTGGGGACGTCCGTGCAGGTCGGACGGGGTGGTGCCCTCGGCAGGACTCGAACCTGCGACCAAGTGCTTAGAAGGCACCTGCTCTATCCGCTGAGCTACGAGGGCATGGCGCGGGAGCAGGATTAGTCGACGGCCCCCGCCGTGCCCCACCAGTCCCCGCTATCTCGGAGAGCAGAGTAACCCGCAGGTCAGAGCCGTGCTCAGGGATCCGGGGGGACACTCCCGACGCGTCTCCTGCAGTCCGCGTCAATTGATACTGACGGACAGCCCGAGTCGTGCTTTTCCATCAGGTTACTAACCGATTTGCCCCTGACGCGGATCCCCGCGCGTTCCTCCGCGTGACTACTGTCAGTGCGCGGAAGCGTTGATAACGGTTATGGCAACGATCCAGGCCAGAACGAGGGCGGCGGCGAACGGAACAGTGACCTTGCTCATGGGAGGCACCCCTTTGCGCGGATCGGGAGCGAGCGACGGCCTGTCGACCCGGCCATGCGCACCGCAACGCCCCGAGGGCGGCCTCATCCGAGGGCTGCCTAGCTACCTCGCTTGACGGGCGGCGTCGTCTCCCGACGCCTCAGCGGCTGAGCGCGTGCCGGGTATGACTACTGGAGGGATCGTTCGACGACACGACGACCACCTCCTCGGCTCGGCCCACCATCCGCCTCGTTCCCCGCCCGGTGACCCGGCGCGGGGCGCGGTTGACCCAACGTCGAAGGCTACACGCTGTGCCGGGTTAACGCACATCGGCGCTGGTCAAGCGTCGGAAGCCGGACTGTGGGTGGAGTCCGAGATCCACACAGGACGGTAGCTCGGAGGACTAGGGCGGCCTCGACCGGACGGTTGAACCACCCGTGGTCAGTGGGTGCGTCCCTCGGTGCCCGAGTCACCCTTCCGCCCCAGGTGCGGACGCGCGGGCGGCGGGCGTGGCATGGTCGTCGGGTGGACCTCGAAGAGGTGGCCGAAGAGCTGTACAGCCTCGACCTTGGACAATTCACGCCGGTCCGCACCGCGCGGGAGAAGGAGGCGCGGGCGGCGGGCGATCGTGAGCTGGCCGCGCAGATCAAGCAGCTGCGCAAGCCGTCGCTCTCGGCGTGGCTCGCCAACCAGCTCGTCCGCGAGCGTCGGGAGCAGATCGAGCCGCTGCTGGCGCTCGGCGAGCAGCTGCGCGAGCTGCAGGCCTCGGTGAGCGCCGACCAGCTCCGTGCACTGACCCAGCAGCGGCACCGGCTGGTCTACGCGGTGGCGCAGGAGGCGCGGGCGCTCGGCCACGAGCGGGGGCAGACGGTCAGCGACGACGTCGCCCGGGAGTTGGAGCAGACGCTGCACGCGGCGCTCGGCGATCCGGGAGCGGCTGAGGCGGTCCGGAGCGGACGGTTGACCAACGGGCTGCAGTACGCGGGTTTCGGGCCGGTGGATCCGGCCGCCGTCCCGGCTCCGGAGGCCACGCCCAAGCCGAAGCCGAAGGGCAAGTCGGGGCCGAAGGACGACCTGGCCGCGCGGCGGAAGGAGCGCGCCGAGCAGCTACGTCGGGCCCGGGAAGAGGCGCAGGAGGTGCTCGACCGGGCGCGAGCGGCGCTGGTCGACGCCGAGGCGTCGCGGGACGAGGCGGCCCAGACGCTGGAGGACGCCGAGCGGCGGCACACCGAGGCGCGGGACCGCGTCGACCAGCTCCGGCTGGACTTGGACGACGCGGAAGCGGCCGCGGACAGCGCGGAGCACGAACTCAAGGCCGCTCGACGGGCGGGCGAGGCCGCGCGGAAAGCAGCGCAGCTGGCGGCGCAGCGGGTGACCGGCGCCGCGCACCGGCTCGCCGAGCTACCCGAACCGGAGTGAGCGCTCGGCGTTGCACGCTTACCGCCCCTGTACGGGACCGGAATGTGCAACGCCCCGAGCGACGGCGGCCGCTTGGGCGGCGATCTCGGACTCCTCGTCGGTGGGGATGACGAGCACCGGGATGGGGCCGTGGCCGATCGTCGCCGGGGTGGACGGCCCCACGGCCTCGCGGTTGGCGTCCTCGTCCAGCTCGACGCCCAGGTGGGCCAGTGGACCGCAGACCTCGGCCCGGAGTGGTGCGTCGTTCTCGCCGACCCCCGCGGTGAACACCAGCGCATGAACCCCGGGAACCACCGCCAGGTAGGCGCCGACGTACTTGCGGATCCGGTAGGCGTAGACGTCGCGCGCCAGCCGAGCGCCCGCGTCGCCCTCGTCCGCCGCCGCCCGGACCTCGCGCATGTCGGAGACCCCGGCCAGGCCCCGTAGCCCGCTGCGGCTGGTGAGGATCTTCTCCACGTCCGCCGGGTCGAGCCCCGCGCGGATCAGATGGAACGGGACCGCCGGGTCCAGATCGCCGCTCCGGGTGCCCATCACCAGGCCCTCCAGCGGCGACAGCCCCATCGACGTGTCGACGCTCCGCCCACCGGCCACCGCGGTCGCCGACGCGCCGTTGCCGAGGTGGCAGATGACCAGGTTCGGTGCGGGCACGCCGAGGTACTCCGCCGCGCGTCCGGTGACGTACTGGCAGCTCGTTCCGTGGAAGCCGTACCGGCGGATGCCGTACTCCGCGGCGACGTCGACCGGCAGCGCATAGGTGGCGGCCACCGCCGGGATCGTCGCATGGAACGCGGTGTCGAACACCGCGACCTGCGGCACGTCCGGCAGCTGTGCCCGCAACGCCCGGATGCCCGCGAGGTTGACCGGGTTGTGCAGCGGTGCGAGCGGCGACAGCTCCTCGATGCCGGCCTCCACGGCGGCGTCGACCACCGTCGGCGCGGTGTACCGCGTCCCGCCGTGGACGACCCGGTGGCCGACCGCGAGCAGGCCGTCCAGCGACGCGTTCGGTAGTACGTCGAGCATCCACGCCAGGGCGGCGGCGTGGTCCTTCGCTGGGCGGGTCTCCGGGGCGCGGCCGTTGTGCCGCAGCCGGGCGGCGTCCGAGCCGATCTCCTCGATCAATCCTTTGGCGAGTACTCCGGCCCCGACGTCGATCAGCTGGTACTTCAGCGACGACGAACCGGAGTTCACCACGAGGACCAGCTTCATCGTGCTCCTTGAGCCTGGACGGCAGTACTCTGCTGAGCCTGAACGGCAGTTATGGCGACGGTGTTGACGATGTCGGCGACCGTGCAGCCGCGGGACAGGTCGTTGACCGGTCGCCGCAGCCCCTGCAGCACCGGACCCACCGCGATCGCGGACGCTGCCCGCTGCACCGCCTTGTACGTGGTGTTGCCGGTGTTGAGGTCCGGGAAGACCAGCACGGTCGCGTGCCCGGCCACCGGGTTGCCGGGCAGCTTCGCCGCGCCGACCCCCGGGTCGACCGCGGCGTCGTACTGGATCGGCCCGGCCAGCGGCAGGTCGGGCCGCCTGCCCGCCACGATCTCGGTAGCCTCCCGCACCTTCTCCACGTCGACGCCGGACCCGGAGCCGCCGGTGGAGTACGACACCATCGCGACCCTGGGCTCGACGCCGAACGCCACCGCGGTCTCGGAGGCGCACACCGCGATGTCGGCCAGCTGGGTGGCGTCCGGGTCGGGGACCACGGCGCAGTCCGCGAACACCAGTACCCGGGTGGGCAGGCACATCAGGAACGCGCTGGAGACCAACGAGACGCCGGGCAGCGTCCGGATCACCTCCAACGCGGGCCGGATCGTGTGCGCGGTGGTGTGCGCGGCACCGGAGACCATGCCGTCGACCTCGCCGGCGTGCACCAGCATCGTGCCGAAGTACGAGACGTCCCCGATGATGTCGAACGCCATCTCCGGCGTGACGCCTCGGTGGGCGCGCAGCTCTGCGTAGGTCTTGGCGAACTGCGCACGCAGCGGCGAGGTCAGCGGGTCGATGATCCGGACGCCGGACAGGTCGGTGCCGAGCTGGGTGGCCTTCGCTGCGATCGCGTCGGGGTCACCGAGCAGCACCAGGTCGGCCACGCCGCGATGGGTGAGCTCCTCGGTGGCGAGCAGGATGCGCTCCTCGTCGCCCTCGGGCAGCACGATCGTCCGTTTGTCGGCGCGGGCGTGCGCGATCAGCTGCGCGGAGAACATCAGCGGCGTGACGACATCCGGCTTGGACAGCTGGATCCGCTTGCGCAGGGTCTCGGTGTCGACGTTGTCGGCGAAGGCCCCGAGTGCGGCGGCCACTTTGCGGGCGCTGTCCGCCCGCAACTGCCCGGTGAGGCCCTCCAGCTGGTGCAGCGTCGTGTAGGTGTCGGCCTTCACCGCGATCACCGGCAGGCCGGACGGCTCCAGCAGCGCGAGACTCTGCTGGTCGGGGACGTGCCCGACGGTCAGCACGATGCCGGCCGGCGTCGGTAGGTGCGGGCTGACGGCGGCCGCCGCGACGCCGACCGCCAGATCGATCCGGTCGCCGGACGAAACCAGCAGCATGCCGTCGCGCAGCAGCGGTAGCACGGTCTGCAGGTAGGCCGAGCCGGCCAGATACGAGTCGACCTCGCGCTGGAGGGCGGGGCCGTCGCCGGCCAGCAGCGTGCCGTCGAGGGCTGCGACGACCTCGCCGACCGTGAGCGCGGCCAGGATCGGGAGGTCCGGGACCACGTAGACCGGCGGGTCGGCGCTGGTGAGGCCGGCGTGCTCCGGACCGGCGCGATTGACGATCGTCGCGACCACCTCGCAGCCGTGCTCGCGGAGGACCGCACCGCCCTCGCGGAGTGCGGTGGTCACTGCGTCGGCGGTGCGGCCGTGCCCGGAGAGAACCTGCAGCACCGGCGCGCCCAGGTTGGCGGCCAGCTCGGCGTTGAGGCCCAGCTCGACCGCCGGCGACGGTCCGGTGTAGTCCGTGCCCACGCACAGCACGAAGTCGTACCGCTCACGGAGCCGCGCGACGTGGTCGACGACGGCGGCGATCAGCCGCTCCGGACCACCGGACTCGATCAACTCCGCCGCGGACGAGTACGTGAAGGCGACCGCGTCCGCCTCTGGCAGCTCGAGTTGGTAGCGACCGCGGGCCAGCTCGACGATCGGGTCCGGTTGTCCGTGGTCCGGCACGACCGGCCGGAACACCGCGAGCCGCTGGACGTCCGCGGCCAGGAGGTCGAGCAGGCCGAGCGCCACCGCGGACTTGCCCGAGCGCGGCTCCATCGAGGTGAGATAGAGGATGTCGGACATCTCGGTCCTTCCCGGTCGGTGACAGCCCAGGCCGGACAGGGCTTGATCGCAGCTTACGGAGCGCACCTTCCCTACCCGAGTCCGGTCCGGATGAACACCGTTCGAAGCTTCCGGACGCCCCGGAGCCGATGCCGTCGAATTGCGCTACCGATATTGCTCTGGGCGTAGACGCCGAAAGCAAAATCGCCTGGAGCGAACATTTCTGTTGAGTGGACCGACCGCCGTTTAGCGTTCGGGTGGTAACGAAAGCGAGTTGAGAGGCACGGATCAACGATATGAAAAAGACAAATATTCGGACGCCGGACGCGAGGCGCGCGGCGGCGCCCGACCGGGCGTTGGACACCGTGCCGCACTGGTCGTCCGCGCCGGTGATCGGACCGGTCGTCCGGGCCGGGATCGCTCCGGACACCTGGGCGTCCTCGCCGGTTCCGAGCGGCGGCGGGGGCCTGGACGACCAGGTCTTCTCGCGCCTGCTGCGGGACCGGATCGTCTTTCTCGGCAGCGAGGTCACCGACGCGGTGGCGAATGCGCTCTGTGCGCAATTGCTACTACTCAACGCGGAGGATCCGGAGCGGGACATCTGGCTCTACATCAATTCGCCGGGCGGCTCGGTGACCGCGGGCATGGGAATCTACGACACCATGCAGTGGGTGAGTAACGACGTCTGCACGGTGGCCCTCGGATTCGCGGCTTCGATGGGCCAGTTCCTGCTTTGTTCCGGCGCGCCAGGAAAGCGGTACGCCTTACCGCACTCCCGAGTCGTCATGCACCAGCCGCACGGTGGATTCGGCGGCACCGAGACCGAAATTCGGATCCAGGCCGAGCAGATGCTGCACACCAAGAAGACGATGGCCGAGCTCATCGCCTTCCACACCGGTCAGTCGCTGGAGACGGTGGAGCGCGACTCCGATCGGGATCGCTGGTTCACCGCGGACGAGGCGCGGGAGTACGGCTTCGTCGACCAGGTCGTCCGGACGCTCGACACGGTCACGGCCTGAGTAGCTAGGGCGGTGGAGCCCGCTGCGGGCGTCGCCGGCGGTCGAGCGAGGCCGTCGTGACCTGTGCCGGGTCTCAAGGCCGCCGCAGCTGCCTGCCGGCGGCGTCAGCAGCAGCAGGCCTTGCGATCAAGCCGCGTTGCCGGTGTCTCCGGGGTGCTGGTTCGCTCGCCTCGGGGCGCCGGTGCTGTGGCAGCGGGAGGCGGTCGGCTCGGCCGACCGGTCGTGTTCCGCGGCGGTCTGCTGACGAGTCGCCGCGGTAGCGAGCAGGCGGATCCGGAGCTGGTCGAGCACGCGGTCGAGTGCGTCGCCGTCGGCACCGGATAGGGGCGCGATCATGGCCAAAATTCTACGCGGCGTAGACGAGAAAATCCACGAGACGAAGGCCGGGCATCGGCGCGCGAGTTCCCCGAGAAGTGTCGTGACTGATCGTGGTTCTGGCAACGGAACCGAGCGCATTTTCTTTATCGATACCGGGGTGATGCGCCTTTCGGGGTTATTTGTCGCCGGCGCTCCCGCTCGTCGGGTGACGCTGTGAACGTCCTCACGTCGGGCTCTCCGAGGTGCTGTACGGAAGCTTTGAACTCTGGTTCACTACTTCCGTGCCGTACCGCCAACCCCCTCGGGTCGCGCGCCGCCGCGCCGCGGTGCGCGAGCGGCTCGTGGCCGAGGCGACCGGGATCGTCGCCGCCCAGGGCTGGGCCGGCGCGACGGTCGCGGCCGTCGCCGCAGCGACGGGAATCTCCACCGGCGCGGTCTACCAGCACTTCCCGAACAAGGGCGCGCTCGCGGCCGAGGTGTTCCGCCGCGCCACTCAGCGGGAGCTGGAGGTACTCGCCACCGTCCTGGCGGCGCCCACCCCCGCCTCTTCGGCGGACCGGCTCGCGCAGGGTGTCGGGCTGTTCGCGCAGCGAGCCATCCTGGGCCGCCAGCTGGCGTACGCGCTGATCGCCGAACCCGCGGACCCGCTGGTCGTGACCGAGCGACTGGCCTACCGGCGGCGCTACCACGAGGTTTTTGCGGCGCTGATCGTCGAGGGCGTCCGGGCGGGGGAGATGGCGCAGCAGGACCCGGCCGTCACCGCGACGGCGCTCACCGGCGGCGTCGCCGAAGTGCTGATCGGTCAGCTCTCCGCGCCGGTGGACGGGCCCGCCGCCCGCTCGCTGGTCGCGGAGCTCACGGCGCTCGTGCTCCGGTGTGTCGGGGTGCCCGCGACGCAGTTCGCCCCACCCGCACTGGAGGCAGCATGTCCGAGCTCGTGACGTCCCACTCCCCGGCCCTCCCGGCAACCGTCCCGGCCTCCGGCGCGGCGACGCACGAGGTCACCAACCAGCCTCCGCCGCTGGTCGGCCACGACGTGGCGGACGATCCGGTGCTGCTCGCCGGGGTCGTGCGGGAGGGCGCCTCCTGGTTCCTGCCCGAGCTGCACGAGCTGGGACGTCTCGCCGGTAGTGCCGAGGCGCAGACCTGGGCCGACGAGGCGAACCGCTACGAGCCGGTGCTGTGCACCCACGACCGGTACGGCCACCGGGTCGACGAGGTGGAGTTCCACCCGTCCTGGCACCGGCTGCTGGAGGTCTCGGTCGGTGCCGGGCTCGGTGGCACGCCGTGGGCCGACGACCGCGTCGGCGCGCACGTGGCCCGAGCCGCCGGGTTGCTCGTGCAGGGGCAGCTGGAGGCGGGGCACCTGTGCCCGCTCTCGATGACCTACGCCGCGGTGCCTGCGCTGCGCGCGACGCCCGATCTCGCTGCGCTCTACGAGCCGCTGCTCACCAGCCGGGTCTACGACTTCGGCCTGCGGGTGCCGACGACCAAGCGCGGACTGCTCGCCGGCATGGGCATGACCGAGAAGCAAGGCGGGTCCGACGTCCGCTCGAACACGACGACGGCCCGCCCGGCAGGCGACGGCACCTGGCGGCTGCGCGGGCACAAGTGGTTCACCAGCGCGCCGATGAACGACCTGTTCCTCGTCCTGGCGCAGGCGCCGGACGGGCTGTCCTGCTTCCTGGTGCCGCGGGTGCTGCCGGACGGGACCCGCAACACGTTCCGAATCCAGCGGCTGAAGGACAAGCTCGGCAACCGGAGCAACGCCAGCTCCGAGCCGGAGTTCGACAACACAGTCGCCTGGCTGGTCGGGCCCGAGGGGCGAGGGGTTCGGACGATCATCGAGATGGTGTCGCTGACTCGCCTGGACAACGTCGTGGGCTCCGCGGCCGGAATGCGCGCCGCGCTGACCCAGGCACTGCACCACACCCGCCACCGGTCGGCGTTCGGGCGCCGGCTGGTCGACCAGCCGCTGATGGGCAACGTGCTAGCCGACCTGGCCCTGGAGTCGGAAGCGGCGACCACGCTGGCACTCCGGCTCGCCGGCGCGGTGGACCGGTCTTTCGCCGGCGACGAGCAGGAGCGGGCGTTCAGTCGGCTGGCGACGGCGATCGGCAAGTACTGGGTGTGCAAACGGCAGCCCGCGTTCGTGGCCGAAGCGCTCGAATGCCTCGGCGGCAACGGCTACGTCGAAGAGAGCGGCATGCCTCGGCTCTACCGGGAGGCGCCGCTGAACGGCATCTGGGAAGGGTCCGGCAACGTCAACGCGCTCGACGTCCTGCGGGCGCTGGGGCGCGAGCCAGCCGCGTTCGACGCATTCACCGAGGAGATCGAGCAGGTGCTCGGCGCCGACAGCCGCCTGGACGCGGCGTGGGCGGCGCTGCGCCGCGAGCTGTCCGACACGCACGAGTGGGAGTACCGGGCCCGTCGGCTGGTGGAGCGGTTCGCGCTCGTCCTCCAGGGCGCGTTGCTCGTGCGGCACGCGCCGGACGAGGTCGCGAGCGCGTTCTGCGGCTCCCGGCTCGGCGGGGAGAGCGGCTACGCGTTCGGGACGCTGCCGCGCGGAACCGCGATCGAGGTGTTGCTGGCCCGCGCCGCGGCCTCCGAGTGAGCTACTTCTCATTGTGGACTCACCGGAGGTGAATTCGCAGGTACCGGCCGTGGTCGAGACGATGGACGGATCGGCCGGATCGTACTTATCACCCACGTGTGACGCCCCTGAAACACCCGCCACGGACGCTGACGTCGACCCCCCATGACGCGGAGGTGACACCCCGTGGCAAGCGACCGGGCGCGCCGGCCATCCGGAGCGGCAGGCATGGCCCCAGTGGCCCGTACGGTCGCGCATGCGGCGCTGGTGGGGGGTGCGGTCGTCGCGATCAGACCGGCCCGGCCCCGGGACGCCGCGGCAGTCGCCGACCTGCACCAGCGCTCGACGCCCGGGTCGCTGCGAGATCGGTACCCCGGCGCGCTGCCGCCCGCGCTGACCGATCCGGATCAGTGCCTCGCCGCCGCGCCCGGTAGTTGCACGCTGGTGGCGTTCAGCGGTTTCCGGTTGGTCGGGATCGCGCAGATCACCGGGCACGTGCCGGTCGCCGACTTCGGCGTGCTGGTGCGCGAGGACCATCGGCGCCGCGGGCTGGGCGCGATCCTGGTCAAGCACGCGCTTCTCGTCGCACACGAGCTGGGGCATCGGGAGGCGGTCTCGTTCGGCGGGCCGGAGAACCGCGCGCTCCGGGCGATGCTGCACCGGCTCGGGTTGGAGCGCCGTACCCGGTACACCGGCGATCTCCTGGTGACGCGGATCCCGTTGCCGTACGAGGGTGAGCCCGCGCTCGCCGAGCCCGGCGTGGACGACAGCTCGCTGGTCGAGCCGGCCGTCCGGATGCCGTACCCGGCCGTCGCCCGCCCCCGCATCGCCACCGTCTGAGCCCGTAGTCCGTTACCGCAGGTCCGGTACTTCCCGCGCCCGTTCGGTTGGGCCAGCGGGCAGCAGCGCCTTCCGCCGCGTCACGGCCCACGGTGGCGGTCATCTAGTCCGAACGGTGTAGGGATCCGCACGTCACAGGTGCCACGGCCTGGTACGCCGCTTACCCTATTCCTGAACATACGTTCGATGATTAGGTTCGTTGGCATGGAGACGGGTCTGGGACGGCTGACCGCAGCGGCGGACGAAGTAGTCACCGCTGCAGATTTGGCCGGGTGCTCGGACGCGGCACTGCTCGAGCGGCTGCGATCGCTGGCGCGGATCCGGTCGCAGGTGGACGCGGCACTGGTCGCTGCAGTGGGGATGGTGCATCAGCGGGGCGCGGTGGAGTACGACGGGGCGTTGTCGACGAAGTCCTGGCTCCAGGCCCGGCTACGCCTGGCGCCGGTGGAGTCCTCCGACCTGGTGGAGGTGGCCCGGCACTTGGCCGATCATCCGACCTTCGCCGACGATTTCCGGGCCGGCCGGGTGTCGCTCGCGCATGTGCGGGTCGCGGCGCGGCTGGCGAAGAAGATCGGCCCGGACCACGCCGCGGACGCGCTCGAGGCGCTGCTGGGCCCGGCGTTGAGCATGGACCCGGCGGCGTTGAAGCACGTCGCGAAACGCATCCACGTATACCTGCGCCCTGAAGACGACGATGACCCCGCGCCGGATGAGGCCGACCGAGCGCTGTACAACGCGCAGACTTTCGACGGCACGTGGGATCTGGCCGGGACCCTCACCCCCGAAGTCGGCGCACTGGCGCAGACCTACCTGACCGCCGCCGCGGCCAAACGTGGCCCCGAGGATGACCGCGCGCCGTGCCAGCGTCGTCACGACGCGATCGCGGAGTTGTTCCGGGCCGGCCTGGACGCTGGGCACCTACCGACCCACGGCGGTGAACGACCCCACCTCGCCGTCCTGGTCCACGCCCACGATCTCCAGCAGCAGAACACCCCGCACCGCAAGCGGCGACGGCTGGCCCCGATTCGGTTCGACGGCGACGACGCCCTGACCGCGCTGCACGCCTACCCCGACGACGACCCCACCCCGATACCCCCGGACTGGGCTACCGACCCCGACCCCGGTCTCGACACCGCCGCCGTCGACTGGGATGCCCTACTGGCGATCTGGGCCGACGACGCCGACCACAACACCGCACCCGACGCTGGATTCCCACCAGACACCGGTCTGCCAGACACCGGCCTGCCGGGCACGGGCCTGCCGGGTACGGGCCTGCACGGTGCCGCGCTGCCGGAGTCTGGGCTCGCACCGGGCCCCGCGCTGCCGGAGTCTGGGCTCGCACCGGGCCCCGCGCTCGGCGAAGCGATAGCCGCTGCAGTTGCCGGGACCGGCCGCCGATCCCACTTACCCACCCCCGGCATGGGCGGCCTCACCGAATACGGCGGCTTCCTGTCTTCCGAGGCTGTCCGGCGGCTGGCCTGCGACGCCGGCATCAACCGCGTCGTTCTGGATCCCCACGACATCCCGATCAACGCCGGACACCGCAACCGCCTTCCCAGCCCCGGTCTCCGCCGGATTCTCGCCGCCCGCGACGGCGGGTGCCGCTTCCACGGCTGCGATCGGCCACCCGCTTGGACCCAGGCGCATCACGTCGTGCACTGGGCCGACGGCGGACCCACCAACCTCGACAATCTGATCCTCGTCTGCGGCTACCACCACCACCTCGTCCACGACCACCACTGGTCACTCACCTTCAACGGACGAGAACTCACCATCCGTCGCCCCGACGGCACCACCCTCGACCCACCCTGACACCGATCACGCCGAACCACCCGGAGTGCCCCGGCGCTCCGGGCGATCGGCATACCCTTGGCGCCAGGTCCTCTGACCAGCCAAGGCGTTGCGGCCGGCACCGAGCAAATCGTGGGGCCATAACACGGGCGGGATCGGGCCGAGCCGAATCCACAACAGGACCACTTCTCCACAGCCGGGTCGGCAGGCGCTGCTCGGCGACGGCAATCGCCGGGACCTTGGAGGTGCGCCCGGGTATCCGGGCAGACGATTCGCGGAAGCAGGGATCTTCAGATGAACGAGACGATCACCACCATCGTGGGGAACGTCGTCGACACGCCCGGGCTACGAACCCTCGACTCCGGTGTGAGCGTGACGTCCTTCCGAGTGGCCTCGACCGCCCGCCGATTCGACCGGGTGACCAACCGCTGGGTCGACGGCGATTCGCTCTACCTCAAGGTGACGTGCTGGCGTGCCCTCGCCGAGAACACCGCCGCGTCGGTGGTGAAGGGCGATCCGGTGGTGGTCACCGGCCGGCTGTACACCCGCCTCTACGAGGTGGCGGAATCCCGCCGCGCCGCCTACGAGCTGGAGGCGACGGCCATCGGCTTCGACCTCAACCGTGGACGTGCGCAGTTCAAGCGGATCTCGCCGTCGCGGGCGGCGACGGTCGACGAAGTCGGCCCGGACGGGATTCCGACCGGTGGTGCGGTCGAGGCTCACCTGGACACGGGGATCGCCGAGGGCGCTCCGCTGGACGAGGAGAGCACCGACTCCGTGGTGACCGACCTGGGCGACGCCGAAAATACGTCCGACCCGGCGAGCAGCGACGGGCACGAGCCGCTTACGGCCGAATCGATGGCAGGAGCCGCTCCGGACGCCGCGAGCAGCGGGGACCGAGCCGCGGA
This sequence comes from Cryptosporangium minutisporangium, assembly GCF_039536245.1. Classification (NCBI taxonomy): domain Bacteria; kingdom Bacillati; phylum Actinomycetota; class Actinomycetes; order Cryptosporangiales; family Cryptosporangiaceae; genus Cryptosporangium; species Cryptosporangium minutisporangium. The sequence continues at coordinate 64,157 of NZ_BAAAYN010000043.1, forward strand.
TCACGCTACCGCTGAGCAGGAGAGCGCGGCTCCGGACACCGAGGCGGCCACGCCACGCCCCAGCGGACGCCGCCGCGGCGCGACGCCGGTGCCAGCCTGACGCGGTGATCCGGGGCCGGTCTGGTCGGCGCCCCGGCGTCGGCCAGACCGCCCCGCCGGCCGCACGGCGTCCGAATTCACGGTGCACCGATCCGACTGAACACCGAAAGTAATCACCCAGTGCACGTCCGGCAGCGCAGCGCAGCGCGGTGTGAGGGTTGCCACCGGGCGCCCCCGGGCGACGTCGACGGTTAGGGCCGGTGGTCGCGGTGGCTGGCTAGGCTCGGGCGGTGCCTGCCGCGACCCGCTCCGACCTGCTCGCCACGGCCGCCGGGCTGGCCCTCGGGGCACTGCTCGACCACGTCGTCCCGGACCCGCGCCGGGGCCACCCGGTCGCCGGTTACGGACGGTTCGCCGCCGCCCTCGAGAAGCGCCTGTTCGCACCGACCCGGCCGCGAGGCGCCGTGTTCACCACGCTGGCGGTCGGAGCGCCAGTGGCGGCGGGCGTCGTCGTCAACCGGCTGACCCGCGGCCACCCGATCCGGCGCGCCGCGGTGACCGCCGCGGTCACCTGGGCCGTGGTCGGCGGCGCGTCGCTGCATCGGGAGGCCGGTGCGATGCACCAGCTGCTCGCCGCGGGCGACCTGCCGGGCGCTCGGGGGCGCCTGTCCCACCTGTGCGGACGCGATCCGGCCGGGCTGCAGCCGCCGGCGCTGGCCAGGGCGGTGGTCGAGTCGGTGGCGGAGAACACCGCCGACGCCGTGGTGGCCCCGCTGTTCTGGGGTGCGGTGGCTGGGGTTCCGGGCTTGCTCGGGTACCGCGCGGTGAACACGCTGGACGCCATGGTCGGGCACCGCTCGGAGCGGTACGCCCGGTTCGGCTGGGCGTCGGCTCGGCTCGACGACCTACTGAACCTCGCGCCGTCCCGGCTGACCGCCCTGCTTACGGTCGGCGCGGCACCGTTGGTGCGCCGGGGCGCCGCCGGGGAGGCCTGGCGCACCTGGCGTCGGGACGGCGGTGCGCACCCGAGCCCGAACGCCGGCCAGTGCGAGGCGGCGACCGCAGGCGCGCTCGGCATCCGGTTGGGTGGCCGCAACACCTACGGCGGCACCGTTGACGAGCGTCCCGTTCTCGGTGACGGTCGGGACGCCCTCCCGGCCGACATCCTGCCTGCGGCTCGGCTCTCCCGGCTGGTCGGTGCGGGAGCCGCCGCACTCGGCGCCGGCTCCCTGCTGCTCCGCGCCGCGCGCTCGGCCCCGCGCCTCCGCGCCGCGCGCTCGGCCCCGCGCTTCCGCGCTGCAAGTCCGGCGCCGCGCTTCCGCGCTGCAAGTCCGGCGCCGCGCTTCCGCGCTGCAAGTCCGGCCCCGCGGTCCCGCGCTGCAAGTCCGGCGCCGCGCTTCCGCGCTGCAAGTCCGGCCCCGCGGTCCCGCGCTATACCTCCGGCCCCGCGCTTCCGCGCCGCGCGCCCGGCCTCGCGCGCCGCCCGCTCGGTACGGCGGGGGGCGGCGGCGTGAAGGGCGCCCTACTGGTCGCCGGGGCCAGCTCGGACGCCGGGAAGAGCCTGGTCACCGCCGGTATCTGCCGCTGGCTCGCGCGCCAGGGCGTCCGCGTCGCACCGTTCAAGGCGCAGAACATGAGCAACAACGCGGTGGTCACCCCGGACGGCGGCGAGATCGGCCGCGCCCAGGCACTCCAGGCCGAGGCGTGCGGGCTGGCGCCGAGCGTCCGGTTCAATCCGGTGCTGCTGAAGCCGGGCAGCGACCGTCGGTCGCACCTGGTGGTGCAGGGGCGCGCGGCCGGCGAGGTGACCGCACTGTCCTACCGGGAGGTCAAGCCGCGGCTGCTCGGTCTGGTGCTGGACGCGTTGGCCGACCTCCGGCGGGACTACGACGTGGTGATCTGCGAGGGCGCCGGTAGCCCGACCGAGATCAACCTCCGCGCGACCGACATCGCCAACATGGGACTAGCCCGACCGGCCGGGCTACCGACGATCGTGGTCGGTGACATCGATCGTGGTGGGGTGTTCGCGTCACTGTTCGGGACGGTCGCCCTGCTCTCCACCGAGGACCAGGCGCTGATCAGCGGCTTCGTGATCAACAAGTTCCGTGGCGACGCCCGCCTGCTGGCCCCGGGGATCGATCAGCTCACCGCGGTCACCGGCCGCCCGGTGCTGGGCACGTTGCCCTGGGTGGACGGTCTCTGGCTGGACGCCGAGGACTCCCTGTCGTACAGCCCGGACGGCGTCATCGGCCGAGGCGCGCCGCCGCTGGGGAACAGCTGGCTGCGGGTCGTGGTGCCGCGCCTGCCCCGGATGTCGAACGTCACCGACGTCGACGCGCTGGCCGCGGAGCCCGGCGTCCAGGTTCGGCTGGTGCGGCACCCGGCTGCGCTGGCCGACGCCGACCTGGTGGTGCTCCCGGGAACCCGGGAGACCGTCGACGACCTGGCTTGGCTCCGCCGCACCGGGCTCGCCGACGCGGTGCTCGCCCACCACGCCGCCGGTCGGCCGGTCGTCGGTATCTGTGGCGGTTTCCAGATGCTCGCCCGGACGATCACCGACACGGTGGAGAGCGGCGTCGGCACCGTCGGCGGCCTCGGACTCGCTCCGGTCGAGATCACGTTCGCCGCGGAGAAGACGCTCGGCCGACCGATCGGTACGAGCGACGGAGAGAAGGTGACCGGTTATGAGATCCACCACGGCCAGGTGAGCGATCGCCAGGAGGGTCTTCCCGGGTGGATCACCACCGCGTCCGGTACCGACGAGGGTGTCCGGTATGCGGGAGGCCCCGGCGTGGTGTACGGCACGCACTGGCACGGGACGCTGGAGTCCGACGGGTTCCGCCGGGCGCTCCTGGCGGAGGTGGCCCGCCAGCGCGGGCTGGCCGGTTTCGTGGTGCCTCCCGACACTGACTACCTGCAGGTCAGAGCCGAAGCTTTGGACGTTTTGGCAGATCTCGTCGCCGACCACCTGGACACCGCCGCACTGATCAGACTGATCGACGAGGGGGCACCAGCCGGGCAGCCATTCCTTGCACCGGGAGCACCATAGACACCGGGAGTGTGGCAGGCTGCGAAAGCGGCCTCTAGTACGGCACATCGGAAGTTCAGCGGAGGGGATGCGTGATGACGGCCCTTGGCAGGGCGGGCGCACGCCCCAGGCTGGATCTCCGGACGTGGGTACTAGCAGAACGGGTCGCCGGGTAACGACCCGAACACAGACGTCCGGGGCTTACCAGTGGTCATCCGGCGAACCTCGTCCGGAGGGCCCGAAACCCGGACGCGGTGCGGCACGACGACCACCCGGGCGGACCGTCGGTGTCGAACCGATGTAGGAGGTTAGGACTTCATGCCGCTCTTCGAGGTCGGGCCCGATGGCCTGGTCCCGCTTCAGCGACTGGACCAAGCGGTCGGTGACTTCGACCGGCAGATCGAGGACGCGTTATGGCGCGATCCGGATCCGGTCTACGGCAGCCGATTACTCCGGATCCAGCAGCGTCCGGCGATCAGCGGTGGCGGACGCCCCACATTGATCGCCGTCGACGGCGACGGACGACTCGTTGTCATTCACGCACGGCAGCGTATTGACCGCAACGAGTTAGCGGAATGCCTTGAGTACTTCGGTTGGGCACGCGCTGCCAGCCTCGAGGAACTCGCGTCGCTCTACTGGCGAGGCGAGGACGTTTTCTGGACCGATTGGAAGCGGTTCTCCGACGACGAGGGCATCAGCAAGCTGGCGGGTAACCCCAAGCTCGTGCTGGTCGCCGGCGAGATGGCCGACCGTACGACCGCGACGTTCCAGCTACTGGTGGAGAACGGTCTGCCGCTGAGCGTCGCCATGCTCGGCGTCTGGCGCTCCTCGGTCGGCACGCTCCTGCTCGACATCGGCGACCAGGGCCACGGCTTCGCCCGGTCGTCCGGCCGGACCGAGCCCGACGCCGCCAGCAGTGCCGACGCGGCGGCCAGCCGTCCTTACTCGGCGGTCCCGTTCCCGTCCGGGAGCGAGGGGTCGGTGCCGCTCTCGAGCGCCGTCGACGCGGACGCCTCCCGGAAGCCGGCGGCGACCGAGCCGGTGTCTCCGGCCGCGAAGCCGGGCCCGCACCCGCCTGCCGCCCGGGTCCTGGCACCCACGCCGCCTGCCGAGCCGGTGACCCCCAAGCCGACCCCGGCAACCCCGCCCGCGCCTGCCCCGGTTGCTCCGTCGCCGGCGGCCGCGTCGAGCCCCGCCGAACCACCCGCGCCGTCCAAGTCGCCGGCCCCGACGTCCGCGCCCGCCGAGGAATCGGGGCGCCCGACGCTGGCACCGGTTGCGCGGGGCGGTCGCGCGGCGCGGCGTACCGGCGCGGAGCCGGTGAGCCCGGCCCGCACTCCCGGCCTGACCGTGGTCGGTGGCGACGGCCCGGACCGCGCGGATACACCGCGGCCGGTCTCGGCCTCCGCCGGCCTGAGCGTCGTCGGCGACAAGAGTTCTCCCGCCCGTCCGGAGCCTGGTCGCCCTGAGTCGGGTCGCCCGGAGCCCGGTCGGCCTGAGTCGGGTCGCTCGGAGTCGGGTCGGCCTGAGTCGGGTCGCCCGGAGTCGGGTCGCTCGGAGCCGGGCCGCCCTGAGTCGGGTCGCCCGGAGCCGGGCCGCCCTGAGTCGGGTCGCCCGGAGCCGGGCCGCCATGAGCCGGGACGTCCAGAGGGCGGACGCTCCGAGCCAGTACGGGCCGAGACGCCCCGTCCCGAGCCCGGTCGGCGCGGACCTGCCGACGGTGGACTTGTTCGGCGTCCGGGCGCGCCGACTTCGCACGCCGCGAACGACGACGTGCCGAACCAGCGACCGACCGAGATCCGCGCCGCCGATCCGCTCAACGACCCGATCGCAACGCTGACCGGCGGCGACGCCGATCCGTTCCCGCCCCGCCCGTCCGTCGGCAGGCACGGGCAGCCACCCGCCGAGCCGTCGGCCGACCCCGGTGTCCGGCTCGGGCAGCCGCGCCGCCCGCTGCCGTCGGGCAGCGAGCGGGAGCGGTCCGCGCGTCCCGGCCCGGAGAAGCCCCGCCGGACGTCGTTCCCGGTCGGCACCGGTCCGGCCGGTCCCGACGCGTCAGGGGTTGGTCCGTCACCGACCGGCCCGGGTGGGCCGAGCATGCCGCCGCCGCCCGGTCCGAGCCGTCCGGAGCCGGATGCTCCGGCAGCGCAGCTGGGCGCTCGGCCGGCGCCCGGTGCTCCGACGGACGATTCGGCAGTCGGCGAGCCGCCGGTGATCGGTGGTCCGCCGCCGACCACGGTGTTGGGTGTACCGCCAGAGTTCGGTCCGCCCCCGGGCAGCCCGCGCGACGCGGGTCCCCGCGAACCCGGTGCCCGCGAACCCGGTGCCCGCGAGCCCGGTGCCCGCGAGCCCGGTGCCCGCGAACCCGGTCCTCGTGAGCTTGGCCCCCGTGACAGCGGCCGGGACGACTCCGGTCGTCGCGGACTGATCGAGGAACTCGGCGGACGTCGCGGTCCCGGTGGCCCGAACGGCCCCGGTGGCCCGAACGGTCCTGGCGCCTTCGGTGGGCCTGCCGTCGAGCGCGGTCCCGGAGTACCCGGCGGCGAGCGTGGACTCGGCGGGCCTGTCGAACGTGGACTCGGCGGTCCCGGTGCTGAGCGCGGCCTCAGCGGCGACCGTGGCCCCGGTCTCGAGCGTGGCTCCGGTCCCGAGCGCGGACCGCGTCCCGAGCAGTTGGGCCCCGAGCCCCGGCGTCCCCAGGGACCGGATCAGTTCCGCCGGTTCCCGGACGAGTTCCCTCCTGACGGCCGTCCCGGTCAGCCGATGGCGGTGCCGCCGGAGGCGTCCGACCAGCTCGCCGGTTGGGTCCAGGACCTGCGCGAGCCGCGTGATCTCGGCGACCAGCCGCCGTTCCCGGACCCGCGGTTCGGCCGCGACCGGGACGCTGCGCCCCGCTCGTTCGAGCGCCCGACCGGAGAGCTTCCCGGGCTCGGTGGTCCGATCAGTGGCCCGCCGATGTCCCCGCGTTCCGGTCCGCCGGCCCCCCGTCCGCAGCCGTACGACGAGATGGACGACGCGACCAGCGAGATCCCGGTCGCTCGACCGCCGCGCAACGGCCGTCCGGCGAACACCGGCCGGGTGAGCGTCACCGGGTCGCACCCGGTGCCGTCGTTCTCCCCGGGCGATTCTCCGTTCACGACGCCGTCCGACCGGCCGTTCGGTGCGAGCGGTGGCCCAGGCGGTCCCAACGGCCCGAACGGTTTTGACGGCCCGAACGGATTTGACGGCCCGAACGGTCCGGGTGGGCCCGGTCCCAACGGTCCGGTCCCGAACGGCCTCCGCCCGGTGAGCCCCGGTCCGGTCGACGCCGGGCCGAGCGGTCCCGGCATGGGCGGTGGCCCGGGTCCGAACGGCCCCGGACTGGCCGGTCCCGGCATGGGTGGCCAGGGCCCCAACGGCCCAGGAATGGCAGGCCCCGGTATGGCAGGCCCCGGTATGGCGGGTCCCGGCCCGAACGGCCCCGGACCCGTCCCCGGCGGCCCTCCTGCTGGGACGCCCGGAAGCCCGGTCGGTCTCGGCCCGAACTCCAGCGGCCCGATCCCGCGCCCTGCCGACTTCGGCGGGCACCGGGAAGGACCGGATCCGGACGCGCCGTTCCGCCGTCCGGACGGGTTCGGCGGAAGCGAGTGGGACGTCCCGCCGCCTCCGCCGCCCGCCGACTGGGATCGCGGCGAGCGTCCGGATCGCCGCCGGAGCTTCGACGAGCGGCGGGGCGGTCCGAGCGGTCCGGGCGGTCCGAGCGGTCCGGGTGGTCCGAGTGGGCTGGCTGGTCCGAGTGGGCTGGGTGGTCCCGGTGGGCTGGGCGGCCCGGGCGGCCCTGGGCCGGTGCCGGGTGGTCCGCCCTCCGGCGGTCCGATGCCGGGTGGCCCCAACCCGTACGGGGAGCCGTCCGGCCCGCCGCCGCTGACCGGTGGCTGGCCGGGCACGCCCGAGTGGCCGATGGAGCCCGGAGACCCGCGGGACCCCCGCGAGCCCCGGGATGCCCGTGACCCCCGGGAGTTCCGCGACCCCCGCGACCGCGACCTCCGCGACCCCCGCGACCGCGACCCGCGTGATCGGGACCCGCGTGATCGGGACCCGCGTGATCGGGACCCGCGTGACCGGGACCCGCGTGACCGGGACCCGCGTGACCGGGACCCGCGTGACCGGGATCCGCGCGGCGACTGGGACGCCCGCGATCCGTACGACAATCGTGAGCCGTACGACGACCGGGAGCCGGACGACCAGCCGACGGTGCTCCGGGCCGGGCCGACCCTCGTTTGGGACGCCCGGGCGCACGGCGACGTGATGCACGAGAACGGCAACGGCGGCCGCTGAGACCGCGCCCGAGTCGGGCGCTCACCTCCGGGTGGGCGCCCCTCGCGTCTCCGGAGGGTTCAGGAGAGCAAGCGGTCGCGGAAGAGCTGCAGCACCTGGTCCAGGGCGGCGCGGGTCGGATGGCCCGGCTCGTCCACCAGGTCCTCGGTGAGCACCGAGTGCGCCATTCCGCCCGGCTGTGAACCGTTCGGCACCGACGAGGACGGAATCTCCACCCCTACGAACCCGTCGCCGAGCTCACGCCGCAGCCGGGCGAATCGCTCGGCCGGCACGAACTTGTCGTCGGTGAACCGCAGCCCGAGCACGCAGAGGCCCTCGTCGGCGCAGCGCTCCTTCACGCGTGCCAGCGACGCGGTGTCCAGCCCGACGTCCGCCTTTCGGGCGGCACCGACGGCGAACGGCAGCGACGGCTGGGCGAGCACCGGGGCGAGCATCCGCCGGTCCACCGCCATCGCTAGGGCGAACCCGCCGGTGAAGCACATCCCGACCGCCCCGACGCCGGGACCACCGCACTCCTCGTGGGCCTGCTTCGCCAGCGCACGCAGCCAGGCCGTCACCGGCGACGCCTTCCCGCGGGCGAACATCGTGAACTCGCGGGAGACGCAGACGTTCCGCATCGCGGTGCGCACCGCCTTGCCGTCGATCTCACGGCCGGGGATCCCGAACAGCGAGGGCAGGAACACCGTGCAGCCGAGGTCGGACACCCGCCGCGCGAACGCGATCACCTTCGGCGTGATGCCGGGTATCTCGGAGATCACGATGACGGCGGGGCCGGTGCCTGTCCGATACACCGGATGGGTCGTCCGGTGGTGGGTGAAGTCGAACTGGGTGAATCCCTCGATCGTCCGCGCCATGGGGAAAGCCTAGGGGGCGTCCGACCTCACGACGTCTGGTTCCTCGTCGACGGTGGCGCGCGGATCGTCGTCCCGATGTGCGTAGTTGCGGGCGAGGAGCCCGTACCCGACGAGGAACATCCCCGCGAACAGGTACCACTGAACGGCGTAGGCCAGGTGCGGGCCCTCATCGAGGTCGTCGGGCGCAGGCAGGGCCGACAGGGCCGGCAGTGATGCGTCGTCTTTGGCCGCGGGTTGCTGGGAGACCAGCTCGACGAACGCGTCGTAGGCCGGCTCGCCGTCGGCCCGCAGGACCTCCGGTGTGATCCGCGTGATCAGGTTCCGCCCGCTGACCTGCACCGCGCCGGTCGATCCGCTCTCCGGCTCCCGGACGCGGCCCACGACGCTGACCGTGCCGCCCGGTGCCGCGCTGTAGGTGGGGAGCTGCGTCGCGCCGCCCGAGGTCGCGGCCACCCAGCCACGGACCACCCACAGCACCGGGCCGTCGGTCGTCCGCAGAGGAGTCAGCACGTAGTAGCCCAGCGTGTTGTCCTGGGTGCGGTTGCGGACCAGCACCTCACCGGCGGTGTCGTACTGCCCGCTCGCCTCGACCCGGGCGTACTCGCGTCGGTCACCGGGGTCCGAGGCCGTGCTGAGTGCCTGGTCGGCCGGGACCGGCGGGGCGCTGCGAGCCGCCGTGATCGCCGCGTTGATCGTGCGCTTCTGGTCGAGCCGGTCGAGCTGCCAGTGCGCCAACCGTACGCAGACCACAGCGGCCACGACACAGAGCAGGAACGAGGCAACCCACTTCGGGCTCAGCAGGAAGCGGTACACGATCCGACGCTACTCCGCCGGAGCGCGACGGTCAGACATAGGTCTCTACCCAGCGTAGAAGTTCCTGGAGATACCGCTCCCGCACCGGTTCGGCGGAGAGCGCCAGGTCGTGCACACCGTTCTCGATCCGGACCAGCGTCACCTGTCGGCCCAGCCGGTGCGCCCGGCTCGCGATGTGCTCGACGTCGAGCACGGCGTCGGTCCGCAGCACCGACTCGTCCCAGCGCGGCGACCGGAACGTCGATGTGGAGCAGGCGACGAAGATCGGGACCTCGATCGCGAGACCGGCCTCGATCCGGCGGTGGCCGTTGCGGATCGCTCGCAGCCACCCGGCGTGGATCTGGACCCCGGACAGCGGCTTCCAGGCCAGGTCGTAGTCCCACTCGCCGGCGTGGTCGCGGTGCAGGCTGCGCCCGTAGAAGTTCGACGACGGCGCCGGCATGACCTGATACGGCCGGATCGCGCCCACCTTGGTCGCGAACCTGTCGATCGCGTTCCGAACCAGCCACGGCTGGTTCATGTCGAAGAACGGGCTGTTCAACGCCAGCCCGTCGACGAGTCGCTCGGTGCGGTGGCGGTGCACCCAGAGCGGCGTGATCAGGCCGCCGGTGGAGTGGGCGTGGACGAGCACGGTGTCGTGCTCGTCCTGCTCCCGGATGACCCGAACGGCGGTGTCCAGGTCGGCGTAGTACTCGCTCAAGCTGCGGCAGAAGTACGGCGTCTGGTGCGGGCGCAGGCTACGGCCGTACTTGCGCAGGTCGATCGCGTAGAAGTCGAACCCCGCCTCGACCAGCCGGTCGGCCAGGTGGGTCTGGAAGAAGTAGTCGACGAAGCCGTGAACGTGGAGCACGGCCCGCCCGGTGGGCTGGTCGGCACGGCGGCGGACCAGGGTGGCGACGACCTCACCTTGATCGTCGCGGCCGAGTGGGATCGTGCATTGTTCGTAGGGTGCGCCCAGGACGTCGGTCGTCCAGGTGTACGCCGTGGTCGCCGTGGTCATGCCCGAAGGTTAACGCCCGTCGCGGGAGCCCCGGGTGTGGCGTTGGCGGCACGGTCCGCGGCGTCCTCGGCGGGCGCCCGAGGAGTTGGGCGCTACGCCCTCGAACCCGGGACGCCGGGCGCGGCACCGTGATCTCCGGTTAGCCCCGCCGTCGGGGCGGGCGCCCCGGCGACCGGGGCCGGAGATGAGAGCAGGAAGCGCACGATGAGTACGTACACAAGTCACGCGTCAACGCCGCCGCGCGAGCAGCGCCAGAGCGTCGGCAACAGCACGGCATGGGCCGTGACCGGTCTCGTCGCCGGTGTCACCGGTCTGGCGGCGATCGTGCTCAGCCTGGAGATCGACGCCGCGTACCGACCGGAGACCATCGGCAAGCCCGAGAAGGTCGTCGAGGCGCTGGCGGACCAGACGCCGATCATCCTGGCGACCCACACGCTCGGCCTCCTCACCACGGTGCTGCTCGTCGTGTTCGGAGCCGGTCTGAAGCGGCGGCTGGAGGCGCAGGCGCCGGTCGGCAGCCTGCTGCCCGCGGTGGCCGCCTCCGGGCTCGGGCTGGTCTCCGTCGCCCTGCTGCTCGGCACCGGTCTGACGACGGAGTTCGTGTTCGGCGTCCACGCCCCGAAGGGCGAGCTCGTGCCGGAGAGCGCCGACTTCTACGCCCACTGGATCGCCACGATCCCGTGGCTGTGGATGGGCGCGGGCCTCGCCGGCGTCGCGGTGGCCGTGGCTGCGCTGCGGCACTCGGCCGCGCCGCGCTGGATCGGCTGGGTGGGCGCGGTGCTCGGTGGGCTCACGCTGCTCGTCGGCATCTCGCCGGTGCAGTACATGGCCGGTTTCACCGGCCCGATCTGGCTGCTCGTCACCGCGCTCGGGTTCCTGCTCGCCGATCGGCGCCGCGCCTGACCCGCGCCGGGCGGTAGTACGAGCTGACCCACCGCGGCGCATTCCTCCCGCGCCGCGGCGGGTCCTGGATCGCCGGTCGGATGCGTCTCCCCCGTGGCGCGTCCGACCGGCCACTTCGCCTCGTCGAACGGTCTGATTCCTGACTTCGCGCCGGGCTTGCCGACCGTAAAGTCGGCGAGCACATGAAGCGAACGACCACCTCTCCGCAGAGCGCTCCCACCAGCCACAACGGCGGTGCGGGCGCTTTCGCCGTGCCGCCGGACGGCGCACCGACGCGGCCGGTGCAGGCCGCGGCCACGCAGCTCGCGGCGGCACCCGGCCGCCCTAACGGCGGCGCGGCGGCACCTGGCCGCCTGAACGGCGGCGCGGCGGCGCCCGGTCGCCCGAACGACGGCGCGGCGGCGTCGGGCCTCCCCGCGACCCCGCCGAACGACGGCCTGCCGCGGACCGCTGCGACGATCGCGGTCGTCTCCTGGTTGATCACCGGCGTCGCGATCGTCGTGCTGATCGCGTCCCGGCCACCGGTCACCGACAACCTCTGGTTCTTCCTGGTCGACGTCGCCGTGGCCGCCATCTACGGCACGGTGGCCGGGTTGACGCTCTCCCGGCGTCGGCACCCGGTGCCGTGGCTGGTCGCCGTGATGGCGATCGGCGGAGCGCTGGCCGCGTTCGGCTACGCGTACGAATCGCTCGCCGAGCATCGGCCGTTACCGGCGATGGCGGTCCTGAGCTACCTGCAGACCCTCGCCTGGGTACCGGGAACGCTCGCCAGCTTCCTGGTCGTGCCGTGGCTGATCCGGGACCACCGGCTCGGCTGGACGGCGCGAGCCGGCATCGTCGCCGGGGCGCTCGCGACCGCCGGGTTCGTCGGTGTGCAGCTGCTGAACATGCTGGTGCCGTTCATGGCGGCCGCTGCCGTGGTCGTGACCGTCGGCCTGGTGACCGCGGCCGAGGTCACCTGGCGGTGGCGGCGGGGGCCGGTGGACGAGCGCATCGGCCTGGGCTGGCTGGCCATCGGTACGGCGGTCATGGCGCTGTCGTTCCTCCCGCTGGCGCTCTACGGGCTGGTCGAGCTGCCGATCTGGGTGACGCCGGTGCTGCACCTGGTCGCGCAGGCGGTGTTCCCGGCGGCGATCCTCGTGTCGGTGCTGCGGCAGCGGATGTGGGGTCTCGACCTGGCGATCAGCCGGACCGTGCTGGGCGGCTTGCTCACGGTGGGCCTGGTCGTCCTCTACACGGCGGTGACCGCCGTACTCACGCGATTCCTGCCGGGCGACGGCATCGCGCAGATCGTGGCGGCCGCGGTGGTCGCGGTGGCGGTGCAGCCCTCCCGCCTCTGGCTGCAGCGCTACGTCCGCCGCCTGGTCTACGGTGACGCCGCCGAGCCGGAGCGGGCCGTCCGCCGCCTGGGCCGGCACCTCGGTGGTGCGCAGAGCGCCGAGGAACTGCTCAGCGGACTGGTCGAGAGCGTCGGGCACGCACTGCGTCTGGAGTCGGTGACTCTCGAGGTCGAGGGTGTGCGCGCCGCCGCGTGGGGGATTCCGACGTCACCCGCGACCGTTGTGCCGCTGCGGCACCGCGGTGACGAGGTCGGCGTGCTCGGGGTGACGGCGCCGCCGGGGGAGGCACTCGACGCTCGCGCGCTGCGCTCGCTCGACGAACTCGTCTCGGTCGTCGCGGCCGGCGTCGTGCTGGCCCGCGCGTCCCAAGACTTGGCGGACGCCCGGCAGCGGCTGACGTCGGTCCGGCTGGAGGAGCGGCGGGTCATCCGGCGCGAGCTGCACGACGGGCTCGGGCCGTCGCTCGCCGGCATCCGGCTCGGACTGCAAGGCGCTCAGAACCTGATCGGCCGCGATCCGCACGCCGCAGGCACGTTGCTCGCCGCGCTCCAGGACGAGCTGGACGGCCGCGTGAACGACGTCCGGACGCTCTCCCGCAGCCTGCTGCCGCCGATCCTCGACGAACTGGGCTTGGAGCCGGCGCTGGTCGAGCTCTCCGCACGCCACCGCGAGGGCGGCCTCGACGTGCGGGTGCGGTGCGACGGCACCGAAGGGCTCGTACCGCACCTGGCCACCGCCGTCTACGGCATCGTGGTGGAGGCCGTCATGAACGTCGCCCGTCACGCCGGGGCGTCGCGGTGTGACGTCGAGGTAGCCGTCGGCGAGTTGCCGGACGTCGCCCAGCAGGGTGTTTGGGTGGTCGTCGAAGACGACGGGACCGGGTTCCGGGCGGATGCGGTCGCCGGTGTCGGCACCCAGTCGATGCGGGAGCGGGCCGAGGAGCAGGGCGGAGCACTGGAGATCGGACCGGCCGCGGCCGGGGGCACCCGAGTGGCGGCGGTCCTGCCGATGGTGCCGCAGTGACGCTCCGGGTCGCGGTCGTCGACGACCATCCGGTGTTCAGGTTGGGGATGGTCGCGCTGCTCAGCAGCCTCGACGGGGTGGACGTGGTGGCGCAGGCCGCGTCCCGCGCCGAGGCGCTCGCCACGATCGGGCCGGACGCGGACGTGGTGATCATGGACCTGCACCTGGGCGCGGACTCCGGTGTCGAGACCACCCGGGAGCTGCTGCGGCGGCTTCCGGAGGCCCGGGTGCTCGTCGTGACGATGCTGGAGGACGACGAGTCGGTGGTCGCCTCGGTGCGGGCCGGTGCGCGTGGTTACCTGCTGAAGGGCGCGACGCCGACCGAGGTCGAGCGGGCGGTACGGGCGGTCGCGAACGGCGAGGTGATCCTGGGACCGCAGGTGGCGGCCCGGGCGATGAACTACCTGTCCGGGGCGCGGACCACCGGGCCGGTGCCGTTTCCCGAGCTCACCGACCGGGAGCGGGAGGTCCTCGACCTGGTCGCGCGGGGGTACGACAACACGACGATCTCGCGTCGGCTGGTGCTGAGCCCCAAGACGGTGCGGAACCACGTGGCGAACGTGCTGACGAAGCTCGGTGTGCCGAACCGTTCCGAAGCCCTGGTTCTTGCCAGGGAACGAGGATTGGGGGCGGCCACCTGAGTGTCAGCGTCTCGGGCTGGGGTAACCGGGAGTAACGGTTGCCGGGCGCTGGGGGTGTCTGATGTTCTTCGCCGACCGGACGGAAGCAGGCCGGGCGTTGGCCACTGCGGTGAGTGAGCACCTCGTCGACCATGGCGATGCGCACCACGTGCCGTTGGTCCTCGGGCTGCCGCGCGGTGGTGTTCCGATCGCGCGTGCGGTGGCCGCCGCGGTCCACGGTGAGCTGGACGTCGTGGTCGCGCGGAAAATCGGCGTGCCGTGGCACCGCGAGCTCGCCCTGGGCGCGGTGACCATCGACGGGCCCGCGCTGTTCGACCAAGGGCTACTCGGACAGGTCGGTCTCCGGCTGGAGGACCTCGACGCGGACGTCGAGCGGGAGCGGGCCGAGGCGCGCCGCCGCACCGAGCGGTACCGGACCGGGCGGTCGGCGCCGGTGGTGGCCGGGCGGACCGTGGTGGTCGTCGACGACGGGTTGGCGACCGGCGCGACCGCGCGGGCCGCGCTCCGGCGGGTGCGGGCCGAGAACCCGGGGCATCTCGTGTTCGCCGCGCCCGTCTGCGCGCCGCAGGCGGTGGCCATACTCCGCACCGAGACCGACGCGGTGGTGTGCGTGAGCGCGCCGCCGGAGTTCCGTGCGGTGGGGTTCCACTACCGAGACTTTCCGCAGCTCACCGACGAGCAGGTCGAAGAGGAGCTGCGCGTCGCCCGCCACGAGAGCGCCGCACTCCGCCTCTGAGCCCGGTGCTTCGGCGCGTGGGGTGGTTTTCGGGAAGACAACCTCGGCGCGGCGAGGTGGCGGGTGGTTTCCCGAAAGGCCACCTCCGGGGCGCCGCTGAGGGGTGGTCTTCCCGAAAAGTCGGGCCGGGGCTCGCAGGGGGTGGGTGCTCTTCCCGAAAAGGCGCCGCCCCCGTGCCCCGCGCACCGCGCCCCGTGCCCCGCGCACCGCGCCCCGTGCCCCGCGCCCCGCGCGCCCGCCCGCGCCCTCACGCACCGCGCACCGAGGGCTGCGCCGCGGGGCCGCGCGACTGCGTGCGCAGGGTGGGTCTTGCGTGACTCGTGTCTCGCGGGGTGGGTGCCCTTTGACGGCAGGCCACGCGGTGAGTCACAGTGTCGCCTGAGCGGAGGGCAGGAAGACCGGTGAGAATCCGGCGCGGTCCCGCCACTGTCACCGGGGAGCCGACCTCACCCAACGGTCACGGCCAGACACGGCTGGAAGGCCGAGGAAACGCGTCGATCCGGGAGCCAGGACACTGCGTCCGCTCCCTGCGAGCATGCTCGCAGGTCACCCACACGCGGGCGTGGACACCCGCGGGAAGGACCCTGGCATGCGCTCGTGCGTGACCGGCGGGTGACCCCGCCGTACCCGTTCTCCGCCGTCGTCGGCCTCGACGACCTCCGCCTGGCGTTGACGCTCAACGCCGTCTCGCCCGCCATCGGTGGCGTCCTGGCCCGGGGCGAGAAAGGCACCGCCAAATCCACCGTCGTCCGGGCGCTGCACGCGTTGCTGCCCGCGATCACGGTTGTTCCCGGGTGCCGGTTCGCCTGCGATCCGGCCGCCCCCGACCCGCTCTGCCCGGACGGGCCGCACGTCGACGTGGTCGCCGAGACCCGTCCGGCGCGGCTGGTCGAGCTGCCGGTCGGCGCGACCGAGGACCGGCTGGTGGGCGCGCTGGACCTGGAGCGCGCGCTCACCGAGGGCGTCCGCGCCTACCAGCCGGGTCTGCTCGCCGCCGCGCACCGGGGCGTCCTCTACGTCGACGAGGTGAACCTGCTCGCCGACCACCTGGTCGACACGCTCCTGGACGCGGCCGGGATGGGCAGCGCCTACGTCGAGCGGGACGGCGTCTCGGTGCGGCACGCCGCCCGGTTCCTGCTGGTCGGAACGATGAACCCGGAGGAGGGCGAGCTCCGCCCGCAGTTGCTCGACCGGTTCGGCCTCACCGTCGAGGTCACCGCCAGTCGAAAGCCGGCCGAGCGCGCGGAGGTCGTGCGGCGCCGGCTGGCCTATGAGGCCGATCCGGAGGGGTTCGCGGCGCGCTGGGCCGCCGCCGACACCGAGCTCGCGGCCCGCATCGTCGACGCCCGCGACCGGCTCTCGGCCGTCGAGCTGAGCGACGCCGCTCTGCGGCGGATCACCGCGGTGTGCGCCGCTTTCGACGTGGACGGGTTGCGCGCCGACCTGGTCACGGCCCGCACGGCGGTCGCGCTCGCGGCGTGGCACGGGCGGGACCACGTCACCGACGAGGACATCCGGCGGGCGGCGGAGTTGGCGTTGCCGCACCGCCGTCGCCGCAATCCGTTCGACGCGCCCGGCCTCGACCAGGACAAGCTCGACGAAGCGCTGCGCGAGGCCGCCGAGAACGACCCGGACGACGATCCGGACGACCCGGGCGACGGTGGCCCCGACGGCGGTGGCTCTGACGACGAGGGCCCTGACGACGGTGGCGGGAGCGACGGTGGCCCGGGTGACGGTGGCCCGGACGGCGGCGCCCCGGACGGTGGTGAGGGGGCGGACGGATCGAGCCCGCCACCTTCCGATACCGACGGCACCGCACCGGAAGCGCCGCCGGCCCCCGCGCCGCAGCCGCGCACCGCGCCCACCGGTGAGGCGCCGGACGGTGTCCCCGGGCTGCCCGGTGCGCCCGCCGAGCAACCAGCCGTGCGGGCGGCGTCCCCCTACCGGACGAGACTGCTCACGGTTCCGGGCATCGGCCGCAGTCAGTCCGACGCCACCGGCCGGCGCTCGGCCGCCGAGTCCCGCCGCGGCCGGGTGGTGCGCGCGACCCGCACGGACGGTCCGGTGACCGACGTCCACCTGACCGCGACGCTGCTGGCCGCGGCGCCGCACCAAAAGGCTCGTGGCCGTATCGCGGGGCTGCTCGTCGACCGCGCCGATCTGCGTCAGGCCGTCCGCCGCGGCCGGGAGTCCAACACGATCCTGTTCTGCGTCGACGCGTCCGGTTCGATGGCCGCTCGGCAGCGGATGACCGCGGTCAAGGGCGCGGTGCTCTCCCTGCTGCTCGACGCGTACCAGCGGCGCGACACCGTCGGGCTGGTCACGTTCCGGCGGGACGGCGCGACGCTCGCGCTGCCGCCCACCGGCAGCATCGAGGTGGCGGCCCGCCGCCTGGACGAGTTGCCCACCGGCGGACGCACGCCGCTCGCCGCCGGGCTGGCGAAGTCCGCCGAGGTGATCCGGCTGGAGCGGCGACGCAACCCGCACCGGCGCCCGCTGCTGGTCGTGGTGACCGACGGTCGTGCGACGCACGGCCGCGATGCCCGCGGGGAGGCTCGCCGCGCGGCGGCGCACCTCGCCGCGGAGGGGATCGCCGCGGTGGTGGTCGACTGCGAGCACGGCCCGATCCGTCTCGGACTGGCCCAGGAACTCGCCGTCCACCTCGGTGCCACCGCACTCCGGCTGGACGAGGTGTCCGCTGACGGACTGGCAATGATTGCGAGGGCTGCCTGATGCCACAGGGAAAACCAACCACTGTTCCGGCCGACGGCCTCACCACCCGGCAGCGTCGTCGCCGTCCGATCCTCGCCGTCCACACCGGGCCGGGGAAGGGCAAGTCCACCGCCGCGTTCGGCCTCGCGCTGCGCGCCTGGAACGCCGGCTGGCCGATCGGCGTCTTCCAGTTCGTGAAGAGCGCGAAATGGCGGGTGGGGGAGGAGGACGCCCTCACCGCGCTCGGCGAGTACCACGCGCAGACCGGCAAGGGTGCGCCCGTGACCTGGCACAAGATGGGTGAGGGCTGGTCCTGGATCCAGCGGCCGGGCACCGAGGCCGACCATGCACGGGACGCCGCCGAGGGCTGGGAGCAGATCAAACGGGACCTGGCGGCCGAGTCGTACGGGCTTTATGTCCTGGATGAGTTCACTTACCCCATGAAGTGGGGTTGGGTCGACGTCGATGATGTGGTGGAGACGCTGGGGAACCGCCCCGGCAGCCAACACGTCGTGATCACCGGCCGGAATGCCCACCCGTCCCTCCTCTCCGCTGCTGATCTGGTCACCGAGATGACCAAGGTCAAGCATCCGATGGACGCCGGGCAGAAGGGCCAGAAGGGAATCGAGTGGTGACCGTCGTCCCCCGCCTCGTCATCGCCGCCCCGGCGTCCGGCCACGGCAAGACCACCGTGACGACCGGTCTGCTCGCGGCCTACGCCTCGCGCGGGCTCCGCGTCAGCCCGCACAAGGTCGGCCCGGACTACATCGACCCGGGTTACCACGCGCTCGCGTCCGGGCGTCCCGGGCGCAACCTCGACCCGTACCTGGTCGGCCCGCACCTGGTCGGTCCGCTGTTCGCGCACGGTGCTGCCGGTGCGGACCTGGCGATCGTCGAGGGCGTGATGGGCCTCTACGACGGCGCGATCGGCCACGGCGACCTGGGATCGACCGCACAGGTCGCGGCCGCGCTGCGCGCGCCGGTCGTCCTGGTGGTCGACGCCGCCGCGCAGGGTCGGTCGGTGGCCGCGCTGGTCCACGGATTCCGCACCTACGAGCCGAGCGTCTGGCTCGGCGGGGTGATCCTCAACCGGGTCGGGTCCGACCGGCACGAGCAGATCCTCCGCGAGGCCTGCGAGGAGATCGGCACGCCGGTGTTCGGCGCGCTGCGGCGGCGGGACACGATCAAAACGCCCTCCCGGCACCTGGGACTGGTGCCGGTGGCCGAGCGCAGCCCGGAGGCGACCGAGGCGGTCGCGAAGATGGGCGCGGTCGTCGCCGAGAGCGTGGACCTGGACCGGCTGCTCTGGCTCGCGCGCTCGGCGCCGCCGGTCTCGGCTGACCCGTGGTCGCCGTCGGACGCGGTCGGCGGCGCGGTCTCGGGCCGACCGGTGATCGCGGTCGCGTCCGGTGCGGCGTTCACGTTCGGCTACGCGGAGACGGTCGAGCTGCTGGAGGCGACCGGTGCGGCGGTGGCGCGGTTCGACCCGCTGCACGACGAGGCCCTCCCGGAGGGGACTGCCGGTCTGGTCGTCGGCGGTGGGTTCCCGGAGGTGCACGCCGAGAAGCTGGCCGCCAACGAGCCGTTGAAGAAGGCGGTACGGGACCTGGCGGCGTCCGGCGCGCCGATCGCCGCCGAGTGCGCCGGCCTGCTCTGGCTGACGAAATCGCTGGACGGCAAGCCGATGTGCGGCGTGCTCGACGCCGAGGCGGGCATGACCCCGAACCTCACGCTCGGCTACCGCAGCGCGGTCGCGATCTCCGACTCGCAGCTGCTACCCGAGGGCACTCGCGTCCACGGCCACGTCTTCCACCGCACTCAGGTGGAGCCGCGCGCGGGCGTCCGGCCGGCGTGGCAGTGGCAGGGCCGTCCGCCCGAGGGGTTCGTGCAGGACGGCGTCCACGCGTCCTACCTGCACCTGCATTGGGCGGCGCACCCGGGTATCGCCAGGCGGCTGGTCGACGCGGCGGCCCGGCTGCAGCGCCGGACGGCGCCGGCCACTCCGGACGGGTCCGCCGTCGCCGTCGATCCGATTCCGACCTTGGTGGACGTCCCCCGCGAGACGCCGATGGCCGGTGGCACGACGGCGCCGGCCGCCGACGACACTCCGACCGCCGTGGTGGTGGGTGACGCCGCGCGGCCGACCGCCGGCGACGCACCGACCGCCGTGGTGGTGGGAGGCGGCGCACGGCCGGCGGCCGACGACACTCCGACCGCGGTGGTCGCCGTCGACGGAGCCGCGGTGACCTCCGCCCCGGCGGACGAGCGCGCGGAGGCGGACGAGCGCGCGGAGGCGGACGCTGCCGCGGCGAAAGCGCGCGCGGAGGCCGACGCTGCCGCGGCGAAGGCACGTGCGGAGGCGGACGCCGCCATCGTGAACGCACGATCGGAGGCCGGGGCCTCCGCACACGAGGGCGCGTCCGCCGAAGACGGCGCGGGCGGCCACGTCGCACCGGTGAAGGACGAAAACGCAGAAAAGGGAAGTTCGCCCCGCGTGTCGCAGACCGACGCTCCGGGGTCTGCGCCGGATCGCGACGGATCATGAGCTTTCAGCGGCGGGTGGTCGAGCCGGGCTGGGTGGGCCGGCCCCGACCGCCGGCGGAGGAGCGCGCATGAAGCTGATCGGCGTCGGGGTGGGCCCGGGCGACCCGGAGCTGGTCACGGTGAAGGCGGTGCGGATGATGCGCGCCGCCGACCGGGTCTACGTGCCGGTGCTGTCCGCCGACGAAACCGGCTACGCCGAGATCACCGTCCGGACGCACGTCGACCACGACCGGATCGAGCGGCTGATCTTCGCGCCGCCGGCCGCTCCGGACGAGCCCGACGCGGCGAGCGAGGCGGTGGCCCGGTACCTGCACGCGAAGGGACCCGGCGGTTCGGTGGTGTTCGCGACGATCGGCGACCCCAACGTCTACTCGGCGTTCACCACGCTGGCCCAGTCCGTGCGCGCGCTGCTCCCGGACGTCACGATCGAGACCGTTCCCGGCGTCACCGCGGCCCAAGACCTGGCTAGCCGCTCCCGGGTGCCGCTGGTCGAGGGCGGCGATCTGCTGACGCTGCTGCCGCTCGGCGCCGGGGTCGGTGGCCTCTCCGACGTGCTGGACCGTCCGGGCAGCGTCGTGGTCTACAAGAGCGGCCGACACCTGATCGGGGTCAAGGAGGCGGTCCGGCGGGCCGGACGCCTCCACGGCGCGCTGTACGGGGCGCGGCTCGGCCTGCCGGGAGAGGTGGTCCGTCCGCTGGCGTCCGCGGACGGCAACATCGCCCCGTACCTGTCATCGGTGCTGGTCCCGGCTCGCCGGAGCAGCCTCGTGCGGAGTGGGGCCCAGTGAGGACCGAGGGACTGTGAGTCGGTTAACGATGTACGTCGTGGGGGTCGGGGCGCGGCAGGGGGCGTCCGCCGCCGAGGTCGGTGCCCTGGTGGACCAGGCGCTCGCCGACGCGCGCATCCCCGCGCACGCGGTGGCGCACCTGGCGACGCTGGAGGCGAAGGGCACCGAGGCGGGTATCCGCACGGTGGCCGCCGACCGGGGTTGGCCGATCGTCATCTGGCCGGCGGCCCGGTTGTCGCAGGTGCTGGTGCCGACGCCGTCCGCGCTGGTGGGCGAGGTGGCCGGCACGGCGAGCGTCGCCGAGGCCGCGGCGCTGCTGGACGCGAGCGGACGGCCGACCGGCACGCTGATCGTCCCGAAGCGGACGTCCCCGACCGTGACCGTCGCGATCGCCCAGCACGGCGGCGGCTGAGCACCGTGCTTGATCTACGCCACCACGGAGACGCTGAGGTACGGGACGCAGGTCTTGTCGATCTCGCGGTGAACGTCCGTCCGGGACCGATGCCGGACTGGCTGGCCGACCCGGTGCGGGCCTCGTTGGACGCGCTCGCCGCCTACCCCGACCAGACGCGCGCCCGCGCGGCCGTCGCCGGGCGGCACCAGCGCCCGCCGGAGGAGGTCCTGCTCACCGCGGGCGCGGCTGAGGCGTTCGTACTGCTGGCGCGCGTGCTGCGCCCGCGGCGTCCGGTCGTGGTGCACCCGCAGTTCACCGAACCCGAGGCGGCGCTGCGTGCGGCCGGTCACCAGGTCGACCGGGCGCTGCTCGCCGCGGCCGACGGGTTCGTCCTCGATCCCGAGGCGGTGCCGGACGCCGCCGACCTGGTCGTGCTCGGCAACCCGACGAACCCCACGTCGGTGCTGCACCCCGCGGAGACCGTCGCGGCACTGGCCCGCCCCGGCCGGACGCTCGTCGTCGACGAGGCGTTCGCGGACACGGTCGCGGGGGAGCCTGCGTCGGTGGCGTCCCGTCGGGATCTGCCCGGCCTGGTCGTCGTCCGCAGCCTGACCAAGACCTGGGGGCTGGCCGGCCTCCGGGTCGGCTACCTGCTCGCCGAAGCCGCGACCATCGAGGCGCTGGCCGCCGCGCAGCCGCTCTGGGGCGTCTCCACGCCGGCGCTGGTCGCCGCCGAGGCCTGCAGCACCGATCTGGCCCGCCGGACCGCCGACGCCTACGCCGAGCAGCTCGCCGACGATCGCGCCCACCTGCTGGCCGGGCTGCGGGCACTGCCGTGGATCCGGGTCCACGGGGTAGCGGCGTCGTCCTTCGTCCTGGTCGAGACCGAGGGCGCCACCGCACTCCGGGAAGAGCTGCGCGCCCACGGCTGGGCGGTCCGCCGCGGTGACACGTTCCCCGGCCTGGGCCCCGACTGGCTCCGCATCGCAGTCCGTGATCGTGCGACCACCGACGCCTTCCTGTCCACCCTGCGCACGCTGCGGTAGCCGTGCGGGCGGATTTCGGGAAGGCCACCGCGCAGACCCGCATCCCGTGACATGCGCCGCCCGGATCCCGGACACGGGGTGGGGCGGCAACGGTCACTCAGCGAAGCAGTGCACGATTAACACAGGGCGACCGCCCAGCCTGGGAGGAAACCGATGAGCCTGTTGAACGAGACCCTCGCAGCGATCAACCCGGCCGACGCCGCGGCCGCCGCGCAGGCGCGCGACCGGCAGGCCCGGATGACGAAGCCGACCGGCTCCCTCGGCGTGCTCGAAGACCTGTCCGTGCAGCTGGCCGGGCTGGCCGGCGAGTGCCCGCCGCCGGTACCCGAGCCGGCCGCGGTCGCGGTGTTCGCTGGTGACCACGGTGTCCACGCCCAGAGCGTCACGCCGTGGCCGCAGGAGGTCACCGGCCAGATGGTGGCGAACTTCCTGGCGGGTGGGGCGGTCGTGAACGCGTTCGCCGCGCAGCTCGGGGCGTCGGTCACGGTCGTGGACGTCGGCGTCGGCACGGTGCTGCCGGTCGGAGAGGGCCCGCATGCCGGCGAGGGGCTGCTCGACCGGAACGTCCGGCGGGGCACCCGGGACATGACCGAAGAACCGGCGATGACCCGGGACGAGGCGCTCGCCGCGATCGAGGTCGGGATCACGGTCGCCCGCGACCTGGTGGCCGCGGGGAACCGGGCCCTGCTCACCGGCGACATGGGCATCGCGAACACCACCGCCTCGGCCGCGCTGACCGCCGCGTTCACCGGCGCGGACGCTGCCGCGGTGACGGGTGCCGGAACCGGTGTCGACGCGGAGACGCTGCGGCACAAGACCGACGTCGTCCGCCGCGCGCTGGCGCTGCACGGACTCGACGCGGCGCCGGCGTCTGCCCCGGTCGTCGACACGCCCGGCCGGGGGCTCGCCGGGCCCGGCGCGGCCGACCCGATCGGTGCGCTGGCCGCCGTCGGTGGCCTGGAGCACGCCGCGATCGCCGGGTTCGTTCTCGGGGCGGCCGCCGCGCGGGTGCCGGTCGTCCTCGATGGCGTGATCGCGGGCTCGGCGGCGCTCGTCGCGGCGTCGCTCGCCCCGGCCTGCCTGGACGCTGCGGTCGCCGGTCACCGCTCGACGGAGCCGGGGCACGGCGTCGCACTGGCGCACCTGGGGCTGACCCCGCTCGTCGACCTCTCGCTGCGGCTGGGTGAGGGCACCGGTGCGGTGCTCGCGCTGCCGCTGGTCCAGGCCTCGGTCCGCGCGCTGCGGGACGTGGCGACGTTCGACTCGGCTGGTGTGACGGAGAAGCAGTGACGTATCCGGTCGGGTTGCGGCTGACGGGACGACGGGTCCTGGTCGTCGGCGGTGGCACCGTGGCACAACGCCGGGTGTCCGGCCTGCTCGACGCCGGCGCGCAGATCGTCCTGGTGGCGCCGGAGGCGACGCCGGCGCTGGACGCGCTGGCCGCAGCCGGGCGCCTGCGCTGGGAGCGGCGTGGGTACGCCGAGGGCGACGTGGAGGGCGCGTGGTACGTGGTGGCCGCCACCGACGTACCCGAGGTGAACGCAACGGTCGCGGAGGCAGCGGAGCGGGCGCACACGTTCTGCGCCCGGGCCGACGACGGGAGCGACGCGTCGGCGTGGACGCCCGCGGTCGGGCGGCACGGCCAGTTGACCGTCGCCGTGCACGCCGACCGGGACCCGCGCCGGGCCGCACTGCTCCGGGACGCGGTGGTCGACCGGCTCTCCGACGGTTCGCTGGACGCCGCACCGCACCGCAATCGCGGCCCGGTGCCCGGCGTCGCGCTGGTCGGAGCCGGACCGGGGGATCCGGAGCTGATCACGGTCCGCGGCCGACGGTTGCTCTCCCAAGCCGACGTGGTGGTCGCCGACCGGCTCGCCCCGCAGCTACTGCTGGACGAGCTGCCGTCGCACGTCGAGGTCGTGGACGCGTCGAAGGTGCCGTACGGGCGGGCGATGGCCCAGGAGGCGATCAACGAGACGCTGGTGTCGCGGGCGAAGGCCGGGCAGTTCGTGGTGCGGCTCAAGGGCGGCGACCCGTTCGTGTTCGGCCGCGGCAGCGAGGAGCTGGAGGCCTGCCTGGCCGCCGGAGTGCCGGTGGAGGTGGTGCCGGGCGTGACGTCGGCGGTGTCGGTGCCGTCCGCCGCGTGGATCCCGGTGACGCACCGGGGAATCGCGCACGAGCTCGTGGTGGTGTCCGGACACGTCGCTCCGGAGGATCCGCGCTCGCTGGTCGACTGGGCTGCGTTGGCTCGGTTGCGCGGGACGCTGGTGATCCTGATGGGCGTGGAACGGTTGCCGGCGATCACCGCGGCTCTGATCGCGCACGGGCGCTCGGCCGACACCCCGGCCGCCGTGATCCAGGAGGGGACGACCGGCTCGCAGCGCCAGGTTGTGGCGACGCTCGGGACGGTGGCGGCGAACGCGCTCGCCGCCGGGCTGTCGCATCCGGCGATCTGTGTCGTGGGCGAGGTGGTCACGATCGCCGAGCGGTTGACCGCCCTGGCATCGGCGTTGCCGGCCGGAACGCGAACCTGACTGCCCAATAGTCCGGTTTGTTGTATTAGCTTTACTTTATCCTTTTCGCGTGGACATACTACGGGCGCACGACCTCGGCAGATGCCGTCGACGGCCCGGTGGTCCCGCGGATCGTTCCGCGCTCCCGGCGCCCTCATGACTACGTCGCTGGGCTCCCGCGGCGCCTCGAGCGTGTCCGGAGTGGAGCGAGCTGATCGGCCACGGCCGAGCGACGGTCGCCCGAAGGTCGGTGCTCTTCTCTCGTCTCTGGAAGGCAACCGATGACGAAATCTTCGAAGCTCCGCGCCGGCCTGGCCGCCGGTGTGATCGGAGCCGGTTTGGTGCTGACCGCTTCTCCGGCCGGCGCAGCCGTACCTGCCGCACCGGCGGTGGCGGCACCGGCCGAAGCCAGCGCGACAACTGCGTCCACGTCGAGATGGTGTCCGCACGGAGACCGGTGGTGCCAGCGGCATTCACGCTGGTGCTGGGACCGGCGTTGGCATCATGACCGGTGGCGCTGGGACCGGTCGTGTCACTGGCGGGACCGTGACCGCTGGGGCGGCGGCCACCACCACGACCGCTGGGGGGACGGCCACCGCCGGGACCGCTGGGACGGTGACCGGCACCGTGACCGCCGGGACGGCGACGGGCGCCGGGACCGCGGTCGGGATCGGGATGACGACCGCCGCGACTGGGACGGTCGTCGAGGCCGCGGATAAACGGATGGCTGCTCGCAATTCCGTATCGTTTACGCGTCCCGGTTCAAGTAGCCGGCGACAGTCCGTGCTACCCGTCTGAGCGCCACTGCCGACCATTTCTGGACACAATCAAGCCGCGCGCGAGTAGGGGCGTTTTACGTTGCTTTGTCCCTTTCGGCCGTGCATACTCTGAGGAGCACGAACTCACGGTCACGCTGCCGTCCAGTGTGGTGGTGGCCGTTGGGTAGATCGCTCACCCAGTGCGGAAATCCCCGGTCAGAGGCCGGCCTCGGGTGTTCCCGGCATGCTGGCGATAGTCGCTCTTCGATCAGGGAGACCTAACTCCGGAATTCGATCGGGACCGTCGCTCGATGTGCTTTACATCCGTTTTCCGCGCGCACTCTGATAATTGCCATCCAGTCGAAAGGAGGTCTTTCGCCTTGTCTTCCAAGTTCATTCGTGGAGTCATTCTCGCAGGCGTCGCGACCACCAGTTTTGCCAGCGCGGCTGCCCCCGCGTCGGCCGCCGCGCCGAACACCGCTCCGGTGCAGAAGAAGGCCGAAATCGTCATCATCTGTAACGGGATTGATGCGATCCTCGGATGTGAGTACCCGGACTACCTGGACTACCCCTTCGCCGGTCACCGGTACTGGGGTGGCGATTACTACTTCTACGGTCGTCCCGGCTTCTTCTGGGGACGTGACCGCTGGGGTTGGGGTCACCACCACCACCGCCACTGGCGGCACCACCGCCACCACAACTGGCGCTGATCCTCGACGGCTCAGCCGTCGCTCACGCGTAGGCGTGACGCCGTAACTTCGGGACTAGGCCGGGCCGCCACCCGGGCTCCCACAGGTACGGCACCAACCTGCCCTGCTCCGCCGCCCGCGGAGCAGGGCAGTCGGCTTTGCCGGAGCCGTGGTCACCGTGGCGGCCCGCTGCCGGCCGGCACGGATCAGGTGCCGACGTGCAGGCGACGCTCCTCCGCCAGCAACGCGAACGCCCCGACGATCTGCTCGGGATCGTCCACTCGGTACTCGGCGGCGGTCTCACCCGGACCGACCTTGACGCCGACGTCCCCGGCGCGCAGCACGGCGAACGCCTTCTCGTCGGTCACGTCGTCGCCCGCGAACAGCACCGCGTCCGCGCCGGTTCGTTCCCGCAGGACGTCGAGCGCCGTGCCCTTGCTGGTCTTCACGACGGCCAGTTCCAGCACTTTCTTGCCGGCGGTCGAGTGCACACCCGGCCAGCTTCCCGGCCCGTCCGTAACGCCCGCGAGTAGCTTCTCCCCGGCGTCCGGATCGGCGTTGCGGATGTGTACCGCGACGCTCGCGATCTTCTCCTCGAGGGCCGCGCCGGGCACCGCCGCGACCATCGGTCGCAGTTCGTCGAGCAGTCGCGCGCGCAGTGCGGCGGCCTCCGGTGGAATTGCGAACCCGTCGTCGAATTCGACGCCGTGCGTTCCGACCAGCAGCGCCTCACCGCCCAGACCGGACAGTCGGGCGAGGTCGACGAGCGCGCGGCCGGAGAGCAGCGCGATCGAGGTGCGGGGGAGCGTCGCCAGCTCCTGGAGCGCGTCGATCGCGGCCGGCAGCGGGAACGCCTTCGCCGGGTCGTTGACGATCGGTGCCAGCACCCCGTCGTAGTCGGAGGCGACCAACAGCGTCCCGGTGGCCGCCAGTCGGCCGACCGCCGCGCGGAGGTCCGGAGGGAGAGCCACGGTCACGTTTCGATCCCCATCGCCGCGAGGAAGTCGGCGGCCCACCGCGACACGTCGTGCTCCGCGACCTGCTTGCGCATCCGACGCATCCGCCGCCGGGCGTCGGCGGGGTCGGCGTGGATCGCCTGGAGCAGCCGCTCCTTCACCCCGTCGACGTCGTGCGGATTGACCAGGTAGGCCTGCTTGAGTTCGGCTGCCGCTCCGGTGAACTCGCTCAGGATCAGCGTTCCGCCGTGGTCGACGCGGGCTGCGACGTACTCCTTGGCGACCAGGTTCATCCCGTCCCGCAACGGCGTCACGAGCATGACGTCCGCCGCGCGGTAGAACGCGGTCAGCTCCTCGCGGCTGAACGACTGGTGCAGGTAGTGCACGGCCGGCTGACCGACGTTCCCGTAGTCACCGTTGATCCGGCCGACCTGGAGCTCGATCTCGTCCCGGAGCACTTTGTAGTGTTCGACCCGCTCCCGGCTGGGAGTCGCGATCTGCACCAGCACCACCTCCGGCACCGTGACCGACCCGTCCTCCAGCAACTCGGAGAACGTCTTGAGCCGGATGCCGATGCCCTTGGTGTAGTCGAGCCGGTCGACGCCGAGCAAGATCGCCCTCGGGTTGCCCAGCTCGTCGCGGATCTCTGCGGCTCGCTTGGCGATCCGGTCCTCGCGGGCGATCGAGTCGATGCTGGTGAAGTCGATCGAGATCGGGAACGCCCGGGCCTGGACCGTCCGGCCCTCGAACTCGACCTCGCTACCGCGTGGCTTCAGGTCGACCAGCCGGCGGGCCAGCCGCAGGAAATTCGCGGCGCCGCCGGGCAGCTGGAACCCGATCAGGTCCGCGCCCAGTAGCCCGCGGACGACCTGCGTACGCCACGGCAGCTGCATGAACAGTTCCTGCGGCGGGAACGGGATGTGCAGGAAGAACCCGATCCGCAGGTCGGGACGCCGCTCGCGCAGCATCTGCGGAACCAGCTGGAGCTGGTAATCCTGCACCCACACCACCGAGCCGTCCGGTGCGGCCTCGGCCGCGGCGTCGGCGAATCGCCGGTTCACCGTGACATACGTGTCCCACCAGCTGCGGTGGTACTCCGGCTCGGCGATCACGTCGTGGTACAGCGGCCAGAGCGTCGCGTTCGAGAAGCCCTCGTAGTACGCGTCCACCTCGCGGGCCGACAGTGGGACCGGATGGATCTGGATGCCACTGGCCTCGAACGGCTCCGGCGCGTCTCCGGCGTCGCCCGACCAGCCGACCCACACCCCCTGGCGGCTGCGCATCACCGGCTCGAGCGCGGTGACCAGGCCTCCGGGGCTAGGACGCCAGTGGACGGAACCGTCGGGTCTCACCTCGCGATCGACGGGCAATCGGTTGGCGACGACGACGATCGAGCTGCGGTCCGACACGGGCGGAACCCCCTCGGGTTGTCCGTACGGCCGTCATCCTATCGGGCCTCCGACGAGGGCGAACCACCGCCACGGTCAAGACCGACCGGTCCGGACCATTCGGTGACGGTCCGTGCATGCCTGGCGTGACGAATGGGGATATACCCCGTAAAGAGAGGCCATTCCCTCTATCGATTCAGTTGGCGACCGACCTAACCCCCGGTTCGGGGGTTGGGGGGTTCTTCGCTTCCTGATCGTTACCTGTTTGATTCCCAACCATGTTGCGCCAGAGTTAAGAAAGCGCTTTCATCGCTCTACCGCCCGGGGGATTTCGAGGCGTAGCTCACAGGGCGGCCGGTGGAGCGGCCGTCGTGCGACACGCCATCCCTCGTTAAGAAGGAGGTTACAGACGATGGTGTTTGGTGTGCCGCGCAAACGAGTCGTAACACGGCTCGTCGCGTCGGTGGGAGCGGTGCTCCTCCTCGCAAGCTGCAGCGGCGGCGGCTCCGGGGCGGACAAGGACTCCGCCGAGTGCGAGCCCTACAAGAAGTGGGCGGTCGACGGCGACGCGACGGTGACGGCGTACTCGTCGATCCGTGACGTCGAAGCCGATCGGCTCGAGGAGTCCTGGAAGCAGTTCGAGGACTGCACGGGTATCACCATCGAGCACGAGGGCTCCGGTGAGTTCGAGGCTCAGCTGAACGTTCGCGTCGACGGTGGCAACGCGCCTGACCTGGCGTTCTTCCCCCAGCCCGGCCTGTTGGCCTCGCTGGCCAAGGAGGGCAAGGTCAAGCCGGCTCCGGCCGCGGTGAAGACCAGCGCGGACAAGAACTACTCGCCCGACTGGATCAAGTACGGCACGGTGGACGGCAAGTTCTACGCCGCGCCGCTGGGTGCCAACGTGAAGTCGTTCGTCTGGTACTCGCCGACGGCCTTCAAGGAGAAGAACTACACGGTCCCCACCACGTGGGCCGAGATGATCACCCTCTCCGACAAGATCGCCGCCTCCGGTGAGAAGCCGTGGTGCGCGGGTGTCGAGTCCGGTGACGCCACGGGCTGGCCGGCCACCGACTGGCTGGAGGACGTCCTGCTCCGCACCGGTACGCCGGAGGAGTACGACCAGTGGGTCAACCACCAGACCCCGTTCAACGCGCCGAACGTGGTGGAGGGCCTGGACCAGGTCGGCAAGATCCTGAAGAACCCGAAGTACGTCAACGGTGGCTACGGCGACCCGAAGAGCATCGTGACCACCTCGTTCCAGGAGGGTGGCCTGCCCATCCTGGAGAAGAAGTGCTCGATGCACCGTCAGGCCTCCTTCTACGGCAACCAGTGGCCGGAAGGCACCACGGTCGCCGAGGACGGTGACGTCTTCGCGTTCTACCTGCCGCCGGTCGACGCGGCGAAGGGCAAGCCGGTGCTCGGTGCCGGTGAGTTCGTCGGTGCCTTCGCCGACCGTCCCGAGGTGCAGGCGGTGCAGGAGTACCTCTCCACGCCGGAGTGGGCCAACAGCCGCGCCAAGATCGGCGAGGGTGGCTGGATCAGCGCCAACAAGGGTCTCGACAAGGCCAACCTGAAGAGCCCGATCGACGTTCTGTCGGTGGAGCTGCTCCAGGACCCGAAGACGGTCTTCCGTTTCGACGGTTCGGACCAGATGCCGGGTTCGGTCGGTGCCGGTTCGTTCTGGAAGGCGATGGTCGCCTGGCTGAACGGTGGCAGCACGAAGTCCGCGCTCGACTCGGTCGAGAAGAGCTGGAAGTGATCCACGGGGTCGGCTGACGCCGACCGGCCCGGGGGGTGTACAAACACCTCCCGGGCTCCCGGCTGTCCTCGATAAGGGGGCCGTCATTCAGCGGTGGCACGACCCGACCGGGCGTGCGCGCCGGAGAAACCCTGAGCGGGTCGGATGCCCGGCGGTGTCCCACGGTCCTCGTGGGCAGCCGGGCATCCGGCATCGGAAGGAGTGGGCCGTGGATTTCGTCGACTGGGGCCCGAAAATTTTCAACGCCCTGCTGGCCGTCGCCGTATTCGGTGGGGTCGTCGGGTTGCTCCTGATCGTGGTCGATCGCGCTCCCAAGCGCGGCCACGAGAAGTACCAGCTGGCAGTGTTCCTGCTGCCGGCTTTGTTCATGCTCGGCGTCGGGCTGCTGATCCCGGCGGTGCGTACGACGATCCTGTCGTTCACCAACGCTGCCGGTGACTTCGTCGGGTTCGACAACTACACGTGGATGTTCACCGAGGACGAAGCCCTCGTGACGATCCGCAACACGGTCATCTGGACCGTGCTGACGCCGATCCTGGCGACCGGCATCGGCCTGATCTACGCGATCCTGATCGACAAGGCCAAGACCGAGTCGGTCTCGAAGACGCTGATGTTCATGCCGATGGCGATCTCGTTCGTCGGCGCCGGCATCATCTGGAAGTTCATGTACGCCTACCGGGGCGGCGACAACGAACAGATCGGCCTCGTCAACCAGATGATCGTGTGGTTCGGCGGCGAGCCCAAGTCGTTGCTGCTCGACCCGCCGCTCAACACGCTGCTGCTGATCGTCGTCATGGTCTGGATCCAGGCCGGCTTCGCGATGGTCGTGCTGTCAGCGGCGATCAAGGGCATCCCGGCGGACATCGTCGAGGCAGCCCGGATCGACGGGGCGAACGCCTGGAGCATGTTCTGGCAGGTCACGATGCCCTCGATCCGGGGATCGCTGATCGTCGTTCTCTCGACGATCACGATCTCGGTGCTGAAGGTCTTCGACATCGTCCGGACGATGACCGCAGGCAACTTCGACACCAGCGTGATCGCGAACGAGATGTACACGCAGGCGTTCCGGTTCCGGGAGCCCGGACGTGGCGCCGCGCTCGCGGTGCTCCTGTTCGTCCTGGTCATCCCGCTGGTGGTCTACCAGATCCGGGTTCTGCGGCAGCGGGAGGAGACCCGATGAGCACAGTTGCTGCTGCGTCCACTACCCAGACGCCGCCGGTGGCGGTCGTCGACACGATGTCCGGCCGGGTGAAGAAGCGGCTGACGTCGCGGACCGCGACGGTCGTCTCGCTGCTGATCGCGGTGCTGTGGACGATTCCGACGTTCGGGCTGCTGCTCTCGTCGTTCCGTCCGGAGCGGGAGATCAAGACGACCGGCTGGTGGACGGCGTTCACCAACCCGTCGTTCACGCTGGAGAACTACGAGAACGTCCTGTTCGGGACGTCGTCCACCCAGCTGCTCAGCTACTTCGTCAACTCGATCGTGATCGCCGTCCCGGCGACGATCTTCGCGTTGACGCTGGCGGCCCTGGCCGCGTACGCGTTGGCCTGGATCGATTTCAAGGGCCGCAACTGGGTGTTCATCGGCATCTTCGCGCTGCAGATCGTGCCGCTGCAGATGGCGCTGATCCCGCTGCTCCAGCTGTTCTCGAACGGCGCGCACATCGGCAGCATCACGATCGTCCCGGACCTGAACCTGACCGGTTCGTTCGTGACGGTCTGGCTGGCGCACACCGCGTTCGGTCTGCCGCTCGGCGTGTTCCTGCTGCACAACTTCATCTCCGAGATCCCCAAGGAGATGGTGGAGGCGGCACGGGTGGACGGTGCCGGGCACGGCGCGATCTTCCGGAAGCTGATGCTGCCGCTGATCACGCCCGCGCTGGCGTCGTTCGGCATCTTCGAGTTCCTCTGGATCTGGAACGACCTGCTGGTCGCTCTGACGTTCACCGGAGGAACGAAGGACGTCGCACCGCTCACCGTGCGATTGGCGGAGATGGCGGGTTCACGTGGTGACCGATGGGAACGGCTCACCGCGGGTGCGTTCGTCTCGCTGATCATCCCGCTGATCGTCTTCCTGTCGTTGCAGAAGTACTTCGTCCGCGGTCTGTTGGCGGGTGGCCTGAAGGGTTAGCACCCTTTCCGATCGAGGCGCCGGGCCCCACCCCTTCGGGCCCGGCGCTTCGTCGTCGGTAAGGCGCACGGCGCGGATTTCGCAGCACGCTCCCACACCTGGGAGGATGGAAGGACGTACGCGATCTGCGGAGGAACGACCCCCTGATGGCTCAGTACATCTACACGATGCGCAAGGTGCGCAAAGCGCACGGCGACAAGGTGATTCTCGACGACGTCACGCTGTCGTTCCTGCCCGGCGCGAAGATCGGCGTGGTCGGGCCCAACGGCGCCGGTAAATCGACGGTCCTGAAGATCATGGCCGGCATGGAGAACGCCTCGAACGGCGACGCTCTGCTCGCACCGGATGCGACCGTCGGCATCCTGCTGCAGGAGCCGCCGCTCAACGAGGATCTGAACGTCCGGGAGAACGTCGAAGAGGGCGTCGCCGACATCCGCGCCATCCTCAAGCGGTACGACGCGGTCAACGAGGCGATGGCCGACCCGGACGCCGACTTCGACAAGCTGCTGGCCGAGCAGGCCGAGCTGATGGACAAGATCGAGGCAGCCAACGCCTGGGAGCTCGACAGCCAGATCGAGCAGGCCATGGACGCGCTGCGCTGCCCGCCCGGCGACGCCGACGTCCGGGTGCTCTCCGGCGGTGAGCGCCGCCGCGTCGCCCTGTGCAAGTTGCTGTTGCAGGCACCCGACCTGCTGCTGCTCGACGAGCCCACCAACCACCTGGACGCCGAGAGCGTGCTCTGGCTGGAGCAGCACCTGGCGAAGTACCCCGGTGCAGTCCTCGCCGTCACACACGACCGGTACTTCCTCGACAACGTCGCGGAGTGGATCCTCGAGATCGACCGCGGCCGCACCTATCCGTACGAGGGCAACTACTCCACCTACCTGGAGAAGAAGGCCGAGCGGATGAAGGTGGAGGGCCAGAAGGACGCCAAGCGCGCCAAGCGCCTGCGGGAAGAGCTCGAGTGGGTGCGGTCCAACGCGAAGGCCCGCCAGGCCAAGAGCAAGTCCCGGCTGGCCCGGTACGAGGAGATGGCGGCCGAGGCCGACCGGCACCGCAAGCTCGACTTCGAGGAGATCCAGATCCCGCCGGGCCCGCGTCTGGGCAACGTCGTGATCGAGACCGACAAGCTCACCAAGGGCTTCGGCGACCGGGTCCTGATCGACAACCTGAGCTTCACGCTGCCGCGTAACGGCATCGTCGGCATCATCGGCCCGAACGGCGCCGGTAAGACGACGCTGTTCCGCACGCTGATGGGCGAGGAGAAGCCGGACAGCGGCGCGGTGAAGATCGGCGAGACGGTCCAGATCTCCTACGTCGACCAGGGCCGCGGCGGCATCGACCCGAAGAAGACGCTGTGGGAGGTCGTCTCCGACGGCCTGGACTACATCAACGTCGGCAAGGTCGAGATGCCCTCGCGCGCGTACGTCAGCGCGTTCGGCTTCAAGGGCCCGGACCAGCAGAAGCCGGCCGGCGTGCTGTCCGGTGGTGAGCGCAACCGGCTGAACCTGGCGCTCACGCTCAAGCAGGGCGGCAACCTGCTGCTCCTGGACGAGCCGACCAACGACCTCGACGTCGAGACGCTCTCCTCGCTGGAGAACGCGTTGCTGGAGTTCCCGGGCTGCGCCGTGGTCATCACGCACGACCGGTGGTTCCTCGACCGCGTCGCGACGCACATCCTCGCCTACGAGGGTGAGTCGCAGTGGTACTGGTTCGAGGGCAACTTCGAGTCGTACGAGAAGAACAAGATCGAGCGGCTCGGTGCCGAGGCGGCTCGGCCCCACCGGGTGACCTACCGGAAGCTCACGCGCGACTGATCGCGCCGGTCCGTCAGGTCGCGCAACGCGAAGGAGACATCGGGTGCCGCGGCACACCATGCGGTGCCAAGTTCGTTGGTCGGACATGGACGCGTTCGGTCACGTCAACAACGCGCGCTTCCTGACGCTGTTCGAAGAGGCCCGGACCGCGCTCATCCTCGACGGGGGTGAGGCGCTGTCCGGGCTGCTCGACGGGTGCGTGGTCATCCGGCACGAGATCGACTACCTGCGTCCGGTGACGTACCGCCGCGACCCGGTCCGGGTCGACTGCTGGGTCACCGACGTGCGGCACGCGAGCTTCGGCGTCGGCTACGAGATGTTCGACCACGAGGGGAAGCCGGCGGCGCGGGCGATCAGCCGGCTCAGCCCGATCTCGCTGCCGGCCGGGCGTCCGCGGCGATTGTTGCCCGAGGAGCGTGAGTTCCTCGACGCCTGGCGGGTGGAGTCGTGAGCGGTCCGGCGTTCTCCGACGACCAGCGGCGTGACCTGGGAGTGTTCCTGGGCCGCGTGGTGCGCCTCGACTCCGGTGCGTTGGTGCGGCTGCGCCCGTCCGGGACGGAGTACCTGACGTTCTGGACGCAACTGCCGTTCGACGTCCTCGCCGCCCGGACGGTGCCCGGCACCTGGCCGGACGACGTCACGGTGGCCGCGGCGGCGTTGCTGGACGCGACCTCGCTGGCGCCGGTGGGGGCGGGCGGGGCGGCGACGCTCGAGCTCCCGCCCCGGTGCGATGCCGCGTGGCGCGGATCCCTACCGCCGGAACGGGGCTGGCAGCCGCTCGACACGGTGCCGGCCGACGTCGTCCGTCGACTGATCACCGCAGGGGAGCAGGCCTTCCGGGCAGCAGGCAGCCGCGCGGCCGGTGAAGCGTTGCTCGACCACGAGACGTTGCGGGTCCGCGGTGAGGAGGCCGGCGCCCCGGAGACGGCCGTGCCCTTCCGGCTGCTGATGGCGCTGGCGAGGATGGCGTTCCTGGGGGAGCAGCCGGTGAGCGTCGCGGTCGCGGGTCCCTGGCTCCGGCTCACAGCCACCCACGGCACCGTCTACCGCCGCCGCGCCACCGCACTCCTCGTGCACTGAAGCGATGCACGTTCGGGGACGCTATCGGGTCCCCGAACGTGCATCGCTCCGACCTCAGACCAGCCAGACCGCGGCGTCGCCGGGGAGCTTGCCGTCCACCAGCGGGACGCTGGTGAGCAGCACCTCGCGGTGCGGCGGTAGGGCCACCGGGTGGTTGGTGAAGTTCACCAGGCAGGTGAGCCCACCGTCACGCTGGAACGCGATGCAGCCGGTGGGCGCCTCGACCCAGGTCATGTCGCCGGAGAACGCGTCGTGCGACTTCCGCAGGGCGATCGCTTCCTTGTACAGCGTGTGGGTAGAGCCCTCGACGCCGACCTGCGATTCCGCCGCGAGCGGCGACCAACCGGCCGGCTGCGGCAGCCAGGTGTCCACCGGCTCCGGTGAGAACCCGTACGGCGGCTCGCCGGCCGTCCACGGCATCGGGATCCGGCACGCGTCCCGGCCCCGCACGGTGTGCTCGGACCGCTTCCAGGTGGGGTCCTGCAGCACCTCGTCCGGTAGCTCGACGTTGGGCATCCCCAGCTCGTCGCCGTAGTAGACGTAGACGACCCCCGGCAGCGCGAACGTCAGCATCGCCGCGGCGCGGGCGCGCCGGTCACCGACCAGGCCCTCGCCGAAACGCGAGACGTGCCGCACGATGTCGTGGTTCGACCACACCCAGCAGGGCGGTGCCGGGGTGCCGCGGACGGTCTCGAGCGAGTCGTCGATCGCCTGACGCAGCTCGTCGGCGCGCCACCGCGCCTGGACGATGACGAAGTTGAACGCCAGGTGCAGCTCGTCGGCGCGCAGGTACAGCTTGAGGCGCTCGACGTCCTGCACCCAGATCTCGCCGACGGCCATCGCGTCCGGGTACTCGTCGAGCACCTTGCGGATCCGCCGGTGGATCTCGTGGACGCCGTCGAAGTCGAAGCGCGGGTGCCCGTCGCCGGAGAGCGTCTCCCGGATCTCCGGCATGTCCGGCAGACCCGGCGGCTTCGCCAGCCCGTGGGCGACGTCGATCCGGAACCCGTCGGCGCCGCGGTCGAGCCAGAACCGGAGCGTCTTCTCCAGGTCGGCCATGACCTCGGGGTTGTCCCAGTTCAGGTCCGGCTGTTCCGGCGCGAACAGGTGCAGGTACCACTGGCCGGGCTTGCCGTCGGACTCGACGACTCGGTGCCAGGCCGGTCCGCCGAAGACCGACGTCCAGTTGTTCGGCGGCTCGCTGCCGTCCGGCCCCTGCCCGTCGCGGAAGATGTACCGCTCGCGCTCCGGGCTGCCCGGCTCGGCGGCCAGCGCCTCCTTGAACCAGACGTGCTGATCGGAGCTGTGGTTGGGGACCAGGTCGACGGTGACCTTGATGCCCAGCGCGTGCGCCTCGGCCACCATCTCGTCGAAGTCAGCGAGCGTGCCGAACACCGGGTCGACGTCGCGCGGGTCGGCGACGTCGTAGCCGTGGTCGGCCATCGGCGAGCGGTAGAACGGGTTCAGCCACAGGGCGTCGATACCGAGGTCGGCCAGGTACGGCAGCCGGGACCGGATGCCGGCGAGGTCACCCACTCCGTCGCCGTTGGAGTCGGCGAAACTCCGTACGTAGACCTGGTAGAACACGGCATCGCGCCACCACGTGCCAGCCAAGATGTACCCCCGGGATTCCGGAATCGGTTCAGAGGCCCACCATGCTGCCAGAGGTTCACCAGGGCGCACAGCGGAAACCTGCTCTTAACGAGAGCGCACCTCGCGTTGTCTACCCGCGGTGACCGGGCGCTATACGTCGGATCGGGAGCGGCTCAGATCTGTGGGGCGCGGCCCTGCTGCAGGTCCTCGACGTTGTTCACCATGAAGTCGGCGGCCCGCACGAAGTAGTCCCACATCGCGGCGTCGTACTCGGGCGCCAGCGCGATCTCGTCCATCGCGTCGCGCATCCGGCGCAGCCAGGCGTCCCGCTCGGCGAGGCCGACCCGGAACGGGGCGTGGCGCATCCGCAGCCGGGGGTGGCCACGCTGCTCGGAGTAGGTGCGGGGGCCGCCCCAGTACTGCTGGAGGAAGAGCCGGAACCGCTCCTCGGCCGGGCCGAGGTCCTCTTCCGGATAGAGCGGGCGGAGCACCTGGTCCTCGGCGACGCCGCGGTAGAACGCGGCCACCAAACGGCGGAACGTCTCGCCCCCGCCGACGGCCTCGTAGAAGTCCACCGAGGGTTCAGGTGCAGCACTCATGGCACCAATCCTGCCAGGCGCCCGCGCCGCTCACTGGGGAGCAGGTGCCGGGGTGGGGGTGATGCCGGAGGTGATGCCGGCGGCGTCGAGGTCGGCGCTGATGCGGGCCCGCAGCTCGCGGGCCACCCGCCACTGCGCCGCGGTCGTCGTTCGCACGGTGACCCGCAGCATCATTCCGGTCGCGGTCATCTGCTCGACCCCGAGCACCTCGGGCGGCGCGAGCAGGTCGTCCTTGAAGTCGTCCTCCTCGGTGAGTCGCGCCGCCGACTCGGTCATCACCTCGTGCGCCTTCTCCAGATCGGTGCCGAACGGCAGCGGGACGTCGATCACCACCTGGGCCCAGCCCTGGCTCTTGTTGCCGACCCGGAGGATCTCGCCGTTGCGGATGTACCAGACCACGCCGCGGACGTCGCGCACCGTCGTCACCCGCAGCCCGACGTTCTCCACCGTGCCGCCGGCCTCACCGAGATCGACGATGTCGCCGACGCCGTACTGGTCCTCCAGGATCATGAAGATCCCGGACAGGTAGTCCCGCACGAGCGACTGGGCGCCGAACCCGAGCGCCACACCGGCGATTCCGGCGCTCGCGACCAGCGGCGCCAGGTTGATGTTGAACAGCCCGAGGATCGTCGAGCCCGCGACGATGAAGATGATGATCGAGGTGACGCTGCGGAGCACCGAACCCAGCGTGCTGGCCCGCTGCGCCCTCCGTTCGCTCATCAGGCCGCTGGCCAGCAACGCCGACTCGGCCTTCTCTCGGAACGGCCGCAGGATCTTCGGCTTCTTCTTGGCGGGTGCGTCGTCGGTCTTCTCGTCGGTCTCGGAGTTCCCGACCGACGTCAGACTGTTGATGAACCGGTGCAGGACCCACCGGATGATCATCGCGGTGACGACGATCAGCAGCACCAAGATCGGCTTCGCGAGCAGCCACTCGACGGCGTTGGAGAGCCAGCGGCTGCCGGTCTCCTCCCACACCCACGCGCAGACCGACCCCTCGTTGGCAGCGCCCTTGGCGCAGTTCGGGGTCACGTCATCGCGGAGGAAGGTGGGCCACTCCTCGAACCAGGAGGGCACGGCGGTGGTGATGCGCATGCTCACGCGTCCTTGGTACCGCACCCGGCTGGGTGGCGTACCGACCCCCCTCTCTGATAGCGCCGTACGAAGCGGGACGAACTGCTCCGCACGCCCTTGTGTGACGAAGTCGGGACCCGAGTACCTCCCGGATCATGCGTGCAGAACCGCGTCTGGTAAGCGATCATTGCCGCAGCGGAGGTGATCCGATGCCCGGTACAGCCGTATCGCTCGTACTCAACGCCACGTACGAACCATTGTGCGTGGTACCAGTACGGCGTGCTGCCGTCCTGGTGCTCACCGACAAGGCCGTCCCCGTCACCGAGGGGGACGGCCTTCTTCGTAGTACGACCACCGTCGTGATCGCGCCGGCAGTTGTCCGGCTCACGCGTTTCGTCAAGGTTCCGTTCCGCGGCCAGGTCTCGCTGACCCGGCGTGCGGTGTTCGCCCGCGACGGCGGGCGCTGCGTGTACTGCACCGCGCCGGCCACCACCATCGACCACGTGATCCCGCGGAGTCGCGGCGGGCGGCACGTGTGGGAGAACGTCGTCGCGGCGTGCACGCGGTGCAACCACATCAAGGCCGACCGGTCGCTCTCCGAGCTGGGCTGGCGTCTCCGCCGCCGCCCGCAAGCGCCGACCGGCGTGGCCTGGCGAGTTCTCGGTCACCGCACGCCCGATCCCCTGTGGCTCGACTGGCTGGGTATCCCCGAACAGGCCTCCGCATAGGCAAGGTCAGGGTTTCCCCTGAGCTTGAGACCTACCGGGCGGTTGTGACCGCGAGTGGTGGGAGGCCCCGGGTACCTTGAGAGGAACCTGGCGACCTAGAGGACGGCAACATGACGAGTGTGGGAGCGGACACCGTCGACCTGGTCTGCGGGCCGGACGGGCCGCTTCCCGAAGGTCGTCAGCGGTATCGGCTGACCGGGCGGTTGGGCTCCGGTGGCCAGGCGGACGTCTTCCGCGGCGTCCGGCTCTCCAGCGGCGTCCGCTCGGCACCGGTCACCGTGAAGGTGTTCCGTGCCGACCACCGTCGTCCGGTGCTCGACCAGATGCGGTCGTGGGACAAGGGCGACGCGGTCCTGATGGACCTCAACACGCGCGACGTTCCCGGCATCTGCCTCCGCGTCGACGGGTTCTACGGCGCCCCACCGGTGCGTCCGGACGCGACGTCGGTTCTCGGCGCCGACACCGACCGCCGGATCCCGTACCAGGTGCTCGACTACCTGCCCGGGCACACGCTGCTGCAGCACGTCGCGAAGCAGGCCGGTGGCGAGAACGTCCCGCGGCTGAACGGGGCGACGGTGCTCACCGGGCTGGCCCGCACCATCGCGCTGCTCCACCACCCGGCCGAGCGTGGTGAGAGCGCCGTCCTGCACATGGACGTGAAGCCCGCGAACGTCCTCGTCCTGCCCAGCGGTGAGGTTCGCCTGATCGACTTCACCGCGGCCCGCTACCACGACCCGCAGCACATCACGACGATCGCGCACACGCCGGAGTCGGCGGGCCCGGAGGCTTTCACCGGCGTCGTCGGCCCGTCGTACGACGTGCACGGCTTCGGCTCGGTCGCCTACCACCTGCTGACCGGCTGGCTGCCGCGCGCAGACCGCGCGACCTCCCACTACGACGGTGCGCTGGTCGCGCCCGGTGCGCTCCGCAGGCACCCGCTGCTGGACGCTCATCCCGCGCTGGCCGCGCACCTGCTCGCACCGCTCGACGACAGCCCGGCCAACCGCCCGCTCAGCTCGGAGCTGGTGGGCTGGGTCGCGACGCTGGCCCGGCTGGCGGCTGCGGTGCCGGCGGCGAGCGCGCACGTCGACTGGGCGGCCGCCGGAGTGCCGCTCGACCGGACCCGGGTGGCGACCCCGACCAGGGTGGAGCGAGTACCCCCCGCCGCGCCGGTGGCGCGGGCGTCCGTCCCGGCAGCGAAGGGCGCGGCCAAGGTCGGCGCGGCCGCCGCTGCGGTACCCGCCTCTGCGCCCCCCGCTCCCTCCGGGGCCAACCGCTCGGCTCCGCCTGGGCGGCCCTCCGTGCCGAATCCGACGGCGCCGCTGCCCGACTACCGAGCGGCCGGGGAGAGCGCGCCGCGGTCCGGCCCGCCCGCGGCGCCGCAGTCCGGCCCGCCGGTCGGACCGAAGATTCCCAGCGGAGTAGCCAAGGTCGGTCCTCGGCAGCCGCGGAACGAGGACGGCGACGGACGCTACGGCTACCCGCCCCAGGCGCCCAGCGCACCACCGCAGCAGCGGGACGACCCGTACGGTGGTCAGCGGCCCCACGGCGGTGACCAGGCGCCCGCCGGCCCGCTCCGTCGTCAGGGCAAGGCGTACACCACGTTCTCCGTGGTCATCGCGGCGGCGTCCTGGCTGCTGTGGCTCGCCACGGTGGCGATCATCAGCGGCGCCGACACCAGCGAGCCGATCACCGCGCTGGTGCTCGTGGTCGCCGGCGCGTTCGGGGTGTGGTGGCTGATACGGCTCGGCGGTCACCTGATCCGTACGACGCTCGACCGGGGATCACGCCGCAGCACGCTCGTGCAGAACCTCGCGACGGGCACGTTCATCCTGCTTTGCGCGACCGTGTTCCTCACCCGCGCGACCGGCAACTTCTCCGACGTCGGCGAGATGATCAGCGAGTGGTGGTCGAACCTCTGGGACAGCATCTGGCCGTTCTGAGCACGGTCGGGGCACCGCCCCGGCCCGGCTCGGCCGGTCAGCCCAGGGCGACCGTGTAGACCTTGCGCAGCGTCTCGTGCACGACCCAGCGCGTGTGGTCGCCGGCGTGCAGGACCGCGACGTCGCCCGGCCCGACGTCGTACGTGGGGCCGCCGTCGACGTGGATCGTTGCGCGGCCGTGGATCACCGTGAACACCTCGTCGGCCTCGGTGTCGGTCACCTCGCCCGGCGTGATCTGCCAGACGCCGGTGGCCGTACCACCGTCCGGGGAGCGCCAGAGTTCCCGCTGGGACACCACCGGCGCGCCGGCGACGATCTGCCCGGGGTCGAGCGGGGACGGTTCGAGCTGCAACGACGCGACGGCGACTGGGTTCACACCCCGACGCTAAACAGCCCGTCAATACCGTTGACGTAAGGGGGTGCCGCCCTCGCCAACCGCCGCTACGCCCGGCTGGGCGGCGGGATTTCCCGAAAATCAACCTCTCCGCCCGTCCGGAGAGGTTGCTGTCCCGAAAATCAACCTCCACGCCGCGCGCGAGAGGTGGCCTTCCCGAAATGCGCCCACCCAGCGCACGGCGCGCACGGTGGGCGGCGGGGTGGGCGGCTCGGTGGTTCGGTCAGGTCACTCGGGTTGGCGTCGCGTCGAAAGTCAGGTGCTCCTCCGCCGCGACCAGGTCGCGCAGCCGTTCGAAGCCGGTCCACACGTCCGCGAAGCTCGTCGTCAGCGGGGAGAAGCCCAACCGCAGCCGGTCCGGCGTCCGGTAGTCGGGGACGACGTGCCGGGCGATCAACGCCTGGCAGATACGCCACGCGTCCGGGTGGTACAGGCTCACGTGTCCGCCCCGCCGCTCGGCGTCCCGCGGCGACGCCAGCCGGAACCCGAGCGGCGCCAGCCACGCGTCG
The DNA here is from genome assembly GCF_039536245.1 of Cryptosporangium minutisporangium. Taxonomy (NCBI): domain Bacteria; kingdom Bacillati; phylum Actinomycetota; class Actinomycetes; order Cryptosporangiales; family Cryptosporangiaceae; genus Cryptosporangium; species Cryptosporangium minutisporangium. Next base: position 106,262 of record NZ_BAAAYN010000043.1, read on the forward strand.
TGGAGCTCCACCGCGTACGACGTCAGCGCCATGCCCTTCGCGCGGATCGCGTCGATGCCGGCCTCGGTCACCGGCCGGATGCCCTCCTCCACCGCGTACAGGCCGAGCACCGGCGGCGTCCCCACCGCGAAGCGCTCGATGCCGGCGACCGGCTGGTACGTCGGCCCCATCGCGAACTGGTCCTGCTGCCCGAACCAACCCCAGATCGGCTGCCGGAGCGTCGCCTGCAACTCCTCCCGGACGTACAGGAACGCGGGCGCCCCCGGGCCGCCGTTGAGGTACTTGTAGGTGCACCCGACGGCGAGGTCCGCCCCGCTCTCGGTCAGCGGCACCGGAACGCTCCCGGCGGCGTGCGAGAGATCCCAGAGCGCCAGCGCGCCGACCCGATGGGCGGCGTCCGTGATCGTCGACATCTCGGCCAGCGCGCCGGAGCGGTAGGCCACGTGCGACAGGCAGAGCAGGGCGACGTCCTCGTCGAGTGCGGCCCGGATCGTGTCGACGTCGAGCCCGGCGTCGATGTCGGCCCGAACGACCCGCAACTCGAAATTCCGCGCGGCCGCGAGCCCCTGCAGTACGTACAGGTCGGTCGGGAAGTTGTCGTCGTCGAGGACGATCACCCGGCGATCGGGGCGAGCGTCCAGGGCCGCGGCGGCGAGCTTGTAGAGGTTGACGGTCGTCGAGTCGCCGACCAGCACCTCCCCGGGCCGCGCCGAGACCACCCCGGTCGCGATCTGGTCACCGACGGCACGCGCGAGGTCGATCCAGTGCGACCACGACCGGATCAGGCCGCGGCCCCACTCCTCGGCGATCGCGGTGGCGACCCGGTCCGCGGTGGTGCGGGGAAGGCGGCCGAGCGAATTACCGTCGAGATAGATCAAATCGGGATCGGCGTGTACGAACCCGGCGCGGAATCGGGCGAGCGGGTCCTGATCGTCCAGGATGGTCGGCGAGGTGAGCACAGCTCCATGGTTACCCGGTGCTGGAGAAATGTTCGGGAGCGCCTCGGATTCCGGTACGAGAAGTGCAACAGCGGCTTCACGGGGTACAAGGGCGGACACCCTGACATGCGGCGGGGCAGTGCTCCGCTACCGTAAGCGGCGTCCACACGTCCGCTCGCTCTAAGAGAGTGAGAGCTCCCGATGTCCGTGCTGGAGACCACACTCGTCTTCGTCCTCATCCCCCTGGCGGTGGCGGGCGTCCTCGCGATGCTGACGCTCGGTGCCGGCAGCAACCGCACCCCGCGCTACCGGCCGGGGATGCCGTTCGAGTTCACCCCCGTGTGGTTCCTGGCGGCTCCGCCGACCAGCCTGTCCGTCGACGGTCAGCGCCCGGCTCTCGAACGGACCGCGGCGCGCGGCGTGTTGCAGTCCGGCGCGGCGCCCGAGGGCGTTGCCGACCAGACGGTGACGATCCCCAACTCCGGTCCGAAGGGAGGCGCTCGTGGCACGTGGTGACTCCCCGGAGATCCCGGCCTCGCAGCTGTCGGCCAGCCAGCTCACGTCGATCGCGAACGGTGCCGCTGCGGCGGGTCCGTTCAGCTCGCGGCAGCTGTTCCGGATCGACGAGGCGCTCACCGCCGCTGACCGGGAGACCGGGCTGACGTTCAGCGTCTACGTGGGTGCACTCGACGAGCCGCTGCGCGAGTCCGCCGAGGCGCTGCTGGACACGTTGCCCGCGCCGGCGGACTCGGTGCTGCTCGCGGTGTCGCCGAACCAGCGGGCGCTGGAGATCGTCACCGGGCACCGGGCCGCGAAGCGCATCCCCGACCGGGCGTGCGAGCTCGCCGGAATGTCCATGCGCGCCGCGTTCCAAGGCGGCGACCTGGCCGGCGGCATCGTGACCGGCCTCCGCATGCTCGCCGACCGCGCCGCCCGCCAAGGCCTTCGCCGCTAGCTGGGGCGCAGCGGCGTCGAGGCGTTGTGCACTTCGGCCGCGTATACGCCGCCGAAACGCACAACGCCCAGCCGGAGCGCGCGCCCTGCACACCCCCAGCAACCCGAGGGTGGGCGCGCAACCACCTACGGCGCGGCGGGACGACTCGGCGGAAAGCAAACGAAGGCCGGTCGCGGAAGCGACCGGCCTTCGCCCTGCAGGCGTAGATCTAGCTCGCAGCGGACGCGTCGCAGGCGCGAGCCCGGAGCGCGCGCACCAGGCGATCCTTACCTTCCACCACCAGGCGACGCAGCGCCGGCGGGTGATCGGCGGACGCGAGCCACGCGTCGGTTCGCTCCACCGTCTCCTGGGTCACCGCCCAGGCGGGGTAGAGCAGCACCGCGACGTTCTGCGCCACCTCACTGGTGCGCCGGGCCCAGACGTCGGCCACGACCGCGAAGAAGCGGTCCGTGTACGGCTCCAGGAGCGCGGCCTGGTTCGGGTGCCCGAAGCCGCGGATCACCGCGAGCCCGACCTGGTTCGGGATCGTGTCGTCCTCGGTCGCGAGGTGCCAGGCCTGCGCCTTCGCCTCGGCGGTCGGCACCAGCGCCCGCGCGGTAGCGGCCTCCTTGTTGCCCTGGTCGGTGGGGTCGCGCTCGAGCTCGGCGGCGATCTCCGCCTCACCCGCCGCGCCCATGCCGACCAGCGACTGCAGGAAGTCCCAGCGCAGCTCGGTGTCGACGTCCAGCCCGGTGACCTGCTCGGTGCCGTCGAGCAGCGCACGCAGGTAGGCCAGGTGCGCCTCGGTACGGGCGGTGCCGGCGAACGTGCGGGCCCAGACCAGCTGGACGTCGCTGCCGGGCTCGGCGGTGCGCAGCCGCTCCAGCGCGGCCTCGGCGACCAACTCGTAACCGGAAGGGGCCCAGGCCGGGTCGGCGTAGGACGCGAGCGCGGCCCGGACCTGCCGCAGCTGGGTCTCGACGACGCTGATCGTGGACTCGGCCGCCAGCCCGTTGAGCACCAGCCGGACGTAGTCGCGGGTGGGCAGCTCGGCGTCGCGGCACATGTCCCAGGCGGTGGCCCAGAGCAGCGAGCGGGGGAGCGCCTCGGTGAAGCCGCCGATGTGGTCGACGACGGTCGCCAGCGACTGCTCGTCGAGGCGGATCTTCGCGTACGTGAGGTCGTCGTCGTTGAGCAGCACGACCGCGGGCGGTTGCTCGCCGACCAGCTCGGCGACCTCGGTGCGCGGACCGTGGATGTCGGTCTCGACCCGGCGCCGCCGGATCAGCCGCCCGGTCGACTCCGACAGGTCGTAGAGGCCGATCGCGATCCGGTGCGAGCGCAGCGTGGCGTGGTCCGGCGGAGCGTCCTGGGTCACCGCGAACGACGCGTAGGTGCCGTCGGGCGCGAGCGCGAAGTCGGGCCGCAGCGTGTTGACGCCGGCCGTCTCCAGCCACTGCGCCGACCAGTTCGACAGGTCGCGGCCGCTGGCCTCGGTGAGCGCGGTCAGCAGGTCGGCGAGCGTCGTGTTGCCGAACGCATGTGCCTTGAAGTACGACCGCAGGCCGGAGACGAAGTCGTCCTCGCCGACGTAGGCCACCAGCTGCTTGAGGACGCTGGCGCCCTTGGCGTAGGTGATGCCGTCGAAGTTGACCTCGACGGCCTGCATGTCCGGGATGTCGCAGGCGATCGGGTGGGTGGAGGACAGCTGGTCCTGCCGGTAACCCCAGCCCTTGCGGTCGGTGCAGAACGCCGCCCACGAGTCGGTGAAGCGGGTGCCTCCCGCCGCGGCCCAGTGTGCTGCCCACTCGGCGAACGACTCGTTCAGCCAGAGGTCGTCCCACCAGCGCATCGTGACGAGATCGCCGAACCACATGTGGGCCATCTCGTGCAGGATCGTGTTCGCCCGGTTCTCCCGGACGTAGTCGGTGACCTTGCCGCGGAAGACGTAGCTCTCGGAGATCGTGACGCAGCCGGCGTTCTCCATCGCGCCGGCGTTGAACTCCGGCACGAAGAGCTGGTCGTACTTCCCGAACGGGTAGCGGACCCCGAAGTGCTCGTGGAAGAAGTCGAAGCCCTGCTTGGTGATCTCGAAGATCTCGGCCGGGTCGAGGAAGGTCTTCAGCGACTGCCGGCAGTACAGGCCCAGCGGGATGTCGTCGTGGACGTCGGTGACCTTGTGGTACGGCCCGGCGACCAGCGCGGTGATGTAGGTGCTCATCCGCGGGGTCGGCGCGAACTTCACCACCGCGCCGACCTTCTCGGCCACGCTGTTGGAGACGACCTCCCAGTGCTCCGGCGCGGTGACCTCGAGCGTGAACGTCGCCTTCAGATCGGGCTGGTCGAAGCAGGCGTAGACGCGCTTGGCGTCGCCGGTCTCGAACTGCGAGTAGAGGTAGACCTCGTCGTCGACCGGGTCGACGAAACGGTGCAGGCCCTCGCCGGTGTTCATGTACCGGCAGTCGGCGTCGACGACCAGGACGTTGTCGGCGTTCAGGCCCTCCAGGCGCAGGCCGACTTCCGGGTCGTAGTTCGAGACGTCGAGCGGCGTGCCGTTGAGCGTGGCGGCACGGACGTCGGCCGCGATCAGGTCGATGAACGTGCTCGCGCCCGGGGTCTTCGCGCTGAACTTGACCTCGGTGACCGAGCGGAACGTGTCGGTGCCGGGGTTACCCGCGCCGTCGGTCAGGTCGAGCGCGATGTGGTACGACGCGACGTCGAGAAGATCTCCGCGTTCCCTGGCTTCGCCGAGGGTGAGATTGGTACCGGCCAACTGTCGGGTACTCCTTCGCCGCTCCGAGTCGCGGGGGACGCTTCCCGGCGTCCTCCCCTGGCTTCTTCGAGCCGTGCCGACCAGTCTCCCACGCGGGGGGATCGCCGAGGATGCGCTGCTGACCGGATGGACGGGCCACAGCGGTCCCCGTGCTCCCAGGCGTTTACGGAGGTCTCAACGGGCTCACCCGGACCCTACCCACCGCGGTCCGGACGGCTTTTCCCGCGACCGGGAATTTCCTGGGGCGGACGCCGTGCTGGCACGAAGGAGCGCTTTTCTTCGGGAGGTACTGATGAGTGACCAGAGGACGCCGGTCGGGTTCTGGTTCGATCCGCTGTGTCCGTGGGCGTGGATGACGTCCCGGTGGGTGCTGGAGGCGGCGAAGCTCCGGCCGCTGGACGTCACGTTCCACGTGATGAGCCTGGCGGTGCTCAACGAGGGCCGGGAGCTGCCCGAGGAGTACCGGGAGATGATGACGAAGGCGTGGGGGCCGGTACGGGTCGTCATCGCCGCCGAGCAGGCGCACGGTAACGAGGTCGTGCTGCCGCTGTACACCGCGCTCGGGAACCGGATCCACCTGCAGCAGGTGGGGCTCGACGACCCGTCGCTGCTGGTCGACGCCCTGCGCGAGGTCGGGCTGCCGGAGTCGCTGGCCGACGCAGCGACGTCGACCGAGTACGACAAGGCGCTACGCAAGAGTCACCACGACGGCATGGACCTGGTCGGGATGGACGTCGGCACGCCGGTGATCCACGTGCCGGGGCCCGAGGGGGAGACCGTCGCGTTCTTCGGACCGGTCGTGACGCCGGCACCGAAGGGCGAGGCCGCGGCGCGCCTCTGGGACGGCGCGGTGCTGGTGGCGTCCACCCCAGGCTTCTACGAGCTGAAGCGCACCCGCACGTCCGGCCCGATCTTCGACTGACGCTGTCGAGGCGTTGCACGTTTCTGGGCCCTATCGCGGACCAAAACGGGCAACGCCTCGACGGTCAGCGGAGGCCTAGGCGGGTGAGTTCCAGGCGGGCCAGGGCTTGGACGGCTTCGGGGTGGCCGTTGCGCCAGGCCTCGCCGGGGTCCACCTCCAGGCGCCGGGCGATCCGGGTCACCTCGGAGAGCGGCTGGTGGGCCAACGCCCGGAGCGCGAAGAACGACGCGTCCGCTCCGCCGCGCACCAGTCGCCGGGCCGCGGTGGCCTCCCGGACCCAGCGCCACCGCCGCAGCGCCCACCAGAGCACGATCAGCAGTGGAATCGCCGCCGCCAGCAGGCCCATGACCGTGGCGGTGCGCTCGACCGTGTCGTGCAGCGTCCGCCCGGCCTCGGCGACCTGGTCACCCGCGCCGGCCGCTCGGTCGAACGGCTCGCGGAGGTCGTCGCCCACGCCGGGAAGGCGTCCGACCTTGTCACCGGCGCTGGACAGCCCGCCGCTGAACCCGTTCCCGGCCTCCTGCAGCGTCTGGCCCGGAGCAGCCAGCTTGGAGATCTGCTCGTCGACCCAACCCTGCAGCCGAACGGCCCACCACACCAGCCCGACCGCGAGCAGATCGCCGAGGAGTTGCCGAAGGCCGTGCACGGTGCGGGCCGAGTAGAGCACCGGCGCCGTCCGCGGAGCGACTGACGTCGTCCTGTCACCCATCGGGATCCTCCCCAGATTGAGCCATGGATGTCGGGGTAAGCCATAGCGCACGTCCCCCGCGTACGGCGCGCCCATACCCAAGGTCGCGCCTTCCGAGAGCGAGGCGCCGTGAAGCACGACCTACCGGGGAGCTACGCGTGCGCACGACGCGCCGCCCCCGCGACGATGTCCCTGCTGATCAGCGCGGTAGCGTGGGGGCAATGAGCGCACTACACCCCATACCGGTCGGATGGGCTTCCACCGGCAAAACTGGCGCACAGAACTACGACGAATTCGCTGACGACGCGGAGATCACGGCGTTGGTGGCCGCGAACCCCGACTCGATGCTCGGGGTGGAGATGCCGCACCGCACGCCGGAGGCTGCCGCCGCCGGACTCGACTTCGCCGCCGCGCTGCCCGCTGCGTCCGCTCGGCTGGACGGGCTGGTCGAGCGTGGTCAGCTGACGCCGTTCGCGGACGCGATCGCCGTCTACCGGATCGGCGACCGGTTCCTGGGTGTCTTCTGCCTCGTCGACACCGCGGAGATCGCCGCCGGGCCGGGTGCGCCGGGTCGGGTGATCCGCAACGAAGAAGTGTTCGCCGCGAAGGTCGCCGAGCGGACCGCGCTGATCCGGACGCTCGGCGTCCTGACCAGCCCGGTGCTGCTCGTCCAGGCCGACGGCGACGCGCTTCGCGACGCGCTCGCGGACGTCGTCGGAAGGCTGGGGGAGCCGACCGCGACCGACGTCGACCAGCACGGGCTGACCCACGAGGTGTGGCTGGTGGGCCCGGGAGCCGATCGCGACGCCCTGCTCGCGGCGGCGGACGCCGGGGAGTTGGTCGTCGCCGACGGCAACCACCGCAGCCTCGCCGCGCAGGAGGCCGGGCTTTCCCGCTTCCTGGCCGTCGTGGCGCCGGCGTCCTCGGCGACGATCCAGCCCTACCAGCGACTGCTGCGGCAGCTGCCGATCCCGCTGCCGGACGCCCTCGACCGGTTGCGCGCTTCGGGCGCTGGTGTGCGCGCGGTGGACGGACGCCCGAGCACACCGGCCCGCGGCACCGTCGTGCTCTACGCCGACGGCCGGACGTACGAGGTGACGCTCCCGCCCGCCGTCGGTGGCGTCGTCGACCGCCTCGACCACACGATCGTCGAGCAGCTCTTGGTCCGGCAGGTGCTCGGCCTCACGCCGGATCACCCCTCGATCTCCTACATCGGCGGCGACTACCCAGCCGGCTGGCTGGCCGCCGAGGTGGACGCCGGGCGGGCCGCGCTCGCCGTGCTGCTCGCCCCGGTGACGGTCGAGGACTTCGTCGACGTCAACCTGGCCCGCGCCACGATGCCGCGGAAGAGCACGTGGTTCACCCCGAAGGCGAGGACCGGTCTGGTTCTCGCCGACGTTCACGCCGACCTCGGCGCTGCAGGCCCAGCTGCTCCTCCCGGTCCCGACCGGGAGGCTTCACCATCAGGCGGCGAGCGGACCGCCGATGCTCAACCGGAGGCGTTGTCGCGATGAACCTGCACCCACAAGCTGTTGCAGACCTCGCCAGCGAAACCATTCCACCGGGCCCGGCGCCCGAGCCGACTCTCGCGGACATCGCCGCAGCACGCGCCGCGGAGAACGACAACGCGCTGGCCCTGGGCGGTCCGCCGGTGCCGGTGGCGATCGTCGTCGACCTGGAGGCCGACGGTGTTCCGATCCGGCTCTACAACCCCCGCGGCGGACGCGGCACGCCGGTCATGTTCTTCCTGCACGGCGGCGGCTGGGTCGGCGACAGCCTGATCACCCACGACGCGGCCTGCCGACGGCTGGCTCATCGGTCGCACTGCGCGGTAGTGGCGATCGACTACCGGCTCGCGCCGGAGTACCCGTGGCCCGCCCAGGTCGAGGACGCCGTGCACGCGCTGGCGTGGGTCCGTGACCACGCCGACGAACTCGGCCTGGACGTGACCCGGACCGCGGTCGTCGGGGACTCCGCCGGGGGGACGCTCGCCGCGATCCTTGCTCGCCGGGCCCGGGACGCCCACGTCCCGTTCGACTTCCAGGCGCTGATCTACCCGCCGGTCGAGCCGTTCCCCGAGCCGCCGCTCGGACCCGACCCGCAGACCGGCGTGGAGCACGGGCTGTCGGTGGCCGAGATGAACTGGGCCTGGAAGACGTGGCTCGGAGGCGCCAACCCGGACAACGAGGACATCTCACCGGCCCGCATCAAGGACCTGTCCGGCCTGCCGCCGACGCTGATCATCACCGCGGAGTTCGACGTGCTCCGGGACGGCGCCGAGGCGTTCGGGGACGCGCTCGCCGAGGCTGGCGTCCCGGTGGTCACCACCCGGTACCTCGGTGTGCCGCACGGCTTCTTCCGGCGGATGGCGGTCTACGACGCCGGGCGCACCGCGGTGGACCAGGTGGCGATCGCGATCAAGGACGTACTGGATCCCATCGCGTTCCCGGTCAGCATGGCGTGAGCACCGCCTGAGAGGATGCCGGTATGCGCGTCTACCTTGGCTCCGACCACGCCGGATTCGAGCTGAAGCAACACCTGGTCGGCCACCTCACCGACGCAGGGTACGAGGTCGTCGACATCGGGCCGCACGAGTACGACCCGGAGGACGACTACCCGCCGTTCTGCCTCGCGGCGGCGACGCGGGTGGTCGCCGATCCGGGCAGTCTCGGCGTGGTGATCGGCGGCTCCGGCAACGGTGAGCAGATCGCGGCGAACAAGGTCGCCGGGGTACGGGCGGCGCTCGCCTGGAACATCGAGACCGCTCAGTTGACCCGCCTGCACAACGACGCGAACGTCGTCGGCATCGGGGCGCGGATGCACTCGGTCGAGGACGCCACCACGATCGTCGAGGCGTTCCTGGAGACGAAGTTCAGCGGCGAGGAGCGGCACGCCCGGCGGATCGGCCTGCTGGCCGAGTACGAGCGCACCGGGCAGCTCCCGCCCCTGAACGCGGCCGGCCCGGACCGGGGCTGACGGTCTCGGCCTGGACGGGCCCTACGCCGGGTCAGGGATTCGGTCGACGGGCCGCGGGTCTGATGCCCGGCGGCAGGGACTCGGTCGGGACGTACTGGCGGCGGACGACGGTCAGGCTCTGCTCCGCCTCGGCCAGGTCGTCGTCGGTGGGGCGGGACGCGTCTCGGGCTCGCATCGCTGCGTCCAGGCTGAGCAGCGACGGTCCGGCGCCGACGAGGCCGCGCAGCATCTTGTCGGCCTCCCGGACGTCGCTTCCGGCGTCGGATGCCCGGGTGCGGGCGGTCGTGGCGGGGGCGTTCGTCGTAGCCGGGGCGTCCGTCTCGGCCGGCGGCTCGCGTCGTCGCCGCGTTCGGTGCCGGTGCCGAGAGGACTCTCCGGCCGGAGCTTCCGCGGCGGGTGGCCCAGCGGCCGGGGGGCGCCCAGCGGGTGCGGAACCGGCGGCCGCGGCGTCGGCGGGGGACGGTTTCGCCGAATCGTCCGACATCCTGCGAACCCCGATCGAGGAGAATCCGAGAAGTGCCCGAAGGCCACACGATCCACCGGCTGGCCCGGCGGCACAAGCGGCTGTTCGCCGGCGCTCCGGTGCGCGCGTCGAGCCCGCAGGGACGCTTCGAGGCCGGCGCGGCGGCGATCGACGGGCTGGTGCTCCGGCGCACCGACGCCCACGGCAAGCACCTGTTCCACGACTACGGTGACCGCTGGCTCCACGTCCACCTGGGTCTCTACGGGACCTTCACCGACGGCGCGGGCGACCCGCCCGCGCCCCGGGGACAGATCCGGCTGCTGCTGACCGGTGGCCGGCTGCGGCGCGGAGTGCTCGCGCCGGCCTGGGCCGAGCTGCGCGGACCGACTGCGTGCGAGGTCCTCGACGACCCGGCGCGGGACGCGTTACTGGCCAGGCTCGGCCCCGACCCGCTGCGCGCGGACGCCGACCCCGCTCTCGCCTGGGAGCGCATCGGCCGCAGCCGGACGTCGATCGGCGCGTTGCTGATGCGGCAGGACGTCCTGTCCGGCGTCGGCAACGTCTACCGCGCCGAGGCGCTGTTCCGCGCCGGGATCGACCCGTACCGGGCGGGGCGCGACCTCACCGTGGACGAGTGGAACGCTGTCTGGGACGACCTGGTCGTGCTGATGGCCGACGGCGTCCGGCTGGGGCGGATCCTGACGCTGCGCCCGGAGGACAAGAAGCGGGCCACCGACCCGATCGGCAGCGGACCGCAGCGCGATCGGGGCGTGGGGCGCTACGTCTATCATCGAACCGGACGCCCGTGCCGGATTTGCGGCACGCCGGTGCAGACCTCCGTGGTGGAGGCACGGAACCTTTACTGGTGCCCGGTCTGCCAGAAGTGAGTCCGTCAGCACATCACGCTCGGCTGGGGCGCCCGTACCCGTAGCTCGAACCAGATCCGTTTTCCGGGGTGGGCCGGTCCGCCGGGTTCCACCCCCCAACGATCGGACATCGCGTCGACCAGAGCGAGACCTCGGCCGGACACCGCGTCCGGATCGAAGCTACCCATCCGGGGCGGTTCGTAGGCGTCGTCGTGCACCTCGATTCGAACGTCCGAGCGGTCGCGGGCAGTAATGATCAGCACCCGGGCGCGGGACCGGGCATGCACCACCGCGTTGGTCACCAGCTCGGTGACCAACAGTTCCGCCGCGTCGACGAGGTCGACGTCGGCGCGGGGGCCGAGCGTGTCAGCGACGAACCGCCGGGCCAGTCGTGGGCTCCAGGCGACGGGCTCCAGCTCGATCTGGGCGCGGATCGGGCACCTCCTCCAGATCGCGGGGCACGGGGTCGTTCATTCCTAGTGTGCCGTTTTGTCATACACCACCCACGCCTGGGTGTGCCTGTAGCCATCTGTGGTCGTCCGCGCCGGACGAATCGGGACTCTTGAACGGTACGGATCGGGATGTGACATATACGAAACCTCGCCGCCGTTCGTTCGACAATGCTCAGGGGTAGGCAGGTGTCAGCTCGAGTGGTGGGCCCACAAGGCCCTCTGCCAGGAAGACAAGGAAGTTCGATGCGGGACCACGTCATCGTGAAGAACGAACGCCGGGCCCTCGCGGCGTACTCGACCAACACACAGCCTTCGGTCAGCCCCGAATTCAGCCGATTCCTTCGCGGTGCCGGGGCGGCGCTCGACTGGGCCACCGGCTCGGTGGCCACACCTCCGGTGGGCCTCGGCGCCGGCCCCGTCGATCCGGAGGCGATCACCGCCGAGATCCGGCTCTGCGACGTGCTGCTCGCCGGCGCGGTGTCGGCGCTGACGCCGATCCGATCCGATCCGCACTACGTGAACGGCGTGGAGCACGCGCTGCGCTGGTTCCTGGAGCTCGAGGCCGAGCCGCCGGTGCCGCTGGACGAGCGCCCCGAGGTCCCGGCGGCTTGAGTTGGTGAAAGCAACCAACGCGACCAGCGTTTGCCGGTACCGCGACTAGGGCACATGCCTCGACGTTCGACCGGCACGACAGCCGGCCCCGCACAGAGAGGAACCCCCATGGCGCTCAGCGACGACGACATCGTCACCTCGGGTCCTGGCAGCAACGAAGGCACGGCGGACGCGGGAGCGGCGGGCACGCCGGGCGTGCACGACGGTGGCGCTGACGGCGGTGCCGATGGCGGCGCGGAAGGTCCTGCGGACGGCGGCGCGGCCGGCGCGTCGGGTACGCACGACGGTGGCGCTGACGGCGGTGCCGATGGCGGCGCGGAAGGTCCTGCGGACGGCGGCGCGGCCGGCGCGTCGGGTACGCACGACGGTGGCGCTGACGGCGGTGCCGATGGCGGCGCCGAAGGCACGGCGGACGCCGGTGCGGCCGGTACGCCGGGCGTGCACGACGGTGGCGCAGACGGCGGTGCCGACGACGGTGGTGCGACCCGGCTGTGACCGCGGAGAACGTGCATCCGCTCCGGACGACCGGCTCTCCGGCCGGTCGTCCGGCGCTTCGGCGGTGTGTATCGGTCCCACCGGAGCGGTTCGCCGCCGAGAACTGGTCCCGCCGTCCGCTCCTGAGCGTCGGCGGCGACTACGCCGATCTGTTCGGACTCCGCGCCGTCGACGAACTGCTCACCCGCCGCGGGCTTCGGACGCCGTTCATCCGGCTGGCGAAGGACGGGGCGGTCATCGACCCGAGCCGCTACACCGGTCCGGCGGGCGCTGGTGCCGAGATCGCCGATCAGGTCGTCGACGAGCGTGTTCTGCAGCTCTTCGTCGACGGGGCCACGATCGTCCTGCAGGCGCTCCACCGCACCTGGCCCCCGCTGGTCGACTTCGGACAGCAGCTCGCCACCGACCTCGGCCACCCGGTGCAGATCAACGCGTACGTCACCCCGCCGCAGAACCAGGGCTTCGCGGCGCACTACGACGTCCATGACGTGTTCGTGCTGCAGGTGGCCGGTGAGAAGCGCTGGCTGATACACGAGCCGGTGCTCGAGCACCCGCTGCGCGATCAGCCGTGGAACGCACGCGCAGCGGCGGTCGCCGCACGGGCGTCCGAGGAACCGGTGATCGACACCGTGCTCCGCCCCGGCGACGCGCTCTACCTGCCGCGCGGCTGGCTGCACTCGGCGCAGGCGCTCGGTGAGACGTCGGTGCACCTCACGGTCGGAGTCCACCCGGTGACCCGGCACGCGCTCGTCGACGTGCTCGCCGCGCTGGCGGCCGAGGTCCCGGCGCTGCGCGAATCGCTGCCGCTCGGTCTCGACCTCGACGATCCGACCGCGGTCGCGCCGGAGCTGACCGCCGTGGTCGACGCGCTCTCCGAGTGGCTGCACACCGCGGCTGGAAGCGCCGAAGGGGCAGCCGCGGTGGCCGACCGGCTGCGCGCCCGGGTCCGGCCGCAGAGCCGCCCGGAGCCGGTGCCACCGCTGGCGCAGGCCGACGCCGTGGCCCTGCTCGGCCAGGACAGCACGGTGCGGCTCCGCCGGCACCTGCCGTGCTCGCCCTCGTGCCGCGCGGACGGGTCGGTGGTGCTCCGCTTGCCGGACCGGACGCTGACGCTCCCGGCGCTGACCGCTCCGGCGGTGAAGACCCTGCTGTCCGGTGTGCCGGTGCGCGTGGGTGAGCTGCCAGGTCTCGATCCGGACGACCGGCTGGTGCTCGTCCGTCGTCTGCTGCGCGAGGCGATCTGCGTCCCGTTCTCCGAGGCCGACGCCGCCGGCGCGGACGTCCCGGCGGATGGCGGCGCTCCGGCGGACGCGGGCGTCGTCCCGGCGGAGCCGGGGCGGGGCGGCGGCGCGTGGTGACGCTGCCCGCCGCGGCGCGGGCCGAGCCGAAGCCGCGGTGCTCGGTGACCGCTCGAGCGCGCGGTGACCAGCTGTTCGCGACTGCGGCGCCGGGCGAACGCTGGTTGCTGATCGAACACGGCGGTCCCTGGCCGCGGCGGGCGTTCGAGGCGTCCCCGGAGTTGCTCCGGATCGCCGAGCGGGCGACTTCGGCCGGTTTCCGCGCCGTGCTGATCCGCCGCCCGGGGCGCGCCCGGCCGGCCGCGGACCGTGCCTACGCGCTCGTGGATGCCCGACCGGGCCGCGAGGGCGTCTGGTGGGGGACGTTCACCGACGAGCGGGAGTTACTCGACGTCCCGCTGGAGCCGACCGGCGTGGCGTCTCCGGAGCCGGTCCAACTGGTCTGTGCCCACGGGCGGCACGACACGTGCTGCGCGGTCGAGGGACGGCCGGTCGCCGCAGCGCTCGACGCCGCTCGTCCGGGCAGCACCTGGGAGTGTTCGCACGTCGGCGGTGACCGCTTCTCCGCGAACCTCGTCCTGCTGCCGCACGGCCTGTACTACGGGACGCTCGATCCGGGCACGGCCCTGGCGGTTGCCGAGGCGTACCGCGCAGGCCGGTTGGTGCCCCAGTACCTACGCGGCCGCTCCGCGTTCCCGCCCGCCGTGCAGGCCGCCCAGCACTACGCCCGCCTCGCCACCGGCGACGACCGGATCGACGCGCTGCGTCCGCTCGGCGCCCAGACTTTGGACGACGGCACGGTTCGGGTGCGGCTGGACGGGGCGACCATCACCGTCCGCGCGGGCTGGTCGGCGCCGGCCATGCTGACCTGTGCCGCCGACCGACCGCAGCCCGCGCGGATCTTCGAGCAGGTCGCTCTTAGTACGCCTGGCCGTTGATCGTCGGCGGTACGACCGTGCGCTCCCACTCCAGGAATCGGTCGGTCTCGGCGAACAGCGCGCCCGCCAGGTAGACCGCGACCGCGACGTCGTCGGCCAGCCCGAACAGCAGCATGAACGCCTCGGGCATCGCGTCGATGGGAGAGACGACGTACGCGACGCCGACCCCGAGAAGCGCCAGCTTGAGCCGGGACAGCCCCGGGTAACGGCCGGACGCCGACGCTTTGATCATCCGCGGGATCGCGCCGATGCGGGCCGCGATCGACGGCGAGCCCGGCCGGGACGCTTCCTTCGCCACCTTGGCGGCGGCGGCGAGCCGAGTCTTACGCCGCAGGGACCCACTTGCGGTGCGAGCCATCCAGGACACCTCCGATGGTCGAGACGGCGTTGTTGGTTCCTTGATACCCCGTCTCAGCAACGTGACCCGTCGCGCGCCTGTTCCGTCAGTCGGATGTGGCGGTGCTGCAGCCCTTCGGCGGCGGCGTGTGGCCGGCGGCGAAGGCACCCGGCGGCACGCCCATGAGCTGACGGAACTCCCGTCCCAGGTGTGACTGGTCGTAGAACCCGGCCTCGGTCGCCAGCCGGGCCCACGGCGCCGATCCGATCCGGCCGAGCAGGCGTCGGACCCGCTCGATCCGCGCGTAGTGCTTGGGCGAGACGCCGACCGCCGCGGCGAAGCGGTTCCGCAGGTGGCGTTCGCTCACCCCCAGGTCGTCGGCGACGGCGGCGACCCCGGCGGGCGGGCGCCCGGCGGTGCCGACCAGGCGATCGGCGGCCGCACGGACCCACCGCGTCTCCCGCTCGGCGTCCGGTGCGGTGGCGGCCAGGTACGGCCCGAGTGCGGTGCCCGGCTCACCGGGGACGTCGAACCAGCGAATCACCAGCTGCCCGGCGTCGATAGCCGGCAGTTCGGAGAGGGGAACCACCCGGTCGGCGAGCTCGGTCAGCGGAACGCCGACCACCGCGCGTGCCTGGCCGGCGGTCAGCCGGAACCGAGGCGCGAGCGGTTCGGCGTTCGGCCGGTAGTAGAGCGCCCGGGTCCGGGGGCCGAGCGCGACCAGCTCCGGCTCGCCCGGCGAGCAGACCGAGAGAACGAGCTCGGTGGCGGTGGAGGGTGCGTGCAACACGCTTCGAGCCTAAGCGTCCGGACGGCGGACGCCAGTGCCGAAACGTCCTATCCGGCGCTGCGTGGCGGCGGCACGGTGGCGGTCATGATTCTGGTGACTGGTGCCACGGGCACCATCGGTACGCATCTCGTCCAGGTTCTCGCCGCGGCTGGCGAGCCGGTCCGCGCGATGACCCGCCGGCCCGAGCAGGCCGTCGTGCCCGCCGGCGTCGAGGTGGTCCACGGCGATTTCGCGGACGCCGACTCGCTGCGGTCAGCGGCCAAGGGCGCGGAGGCGGCCTTCCTGCTGACCGAAGGCGGACCCTCGGTGGGCGCGCACGACCTGGCGTTCACGGCGGCCGCCGTGAACGCCGGGATCCGCCGCATCGTGAAGCTCTCCGCGTTCGGCACCGATCTGGGCCTGCTCGACTGGCACCAGGCCGGTGAAGCCGCGGTGCGCGAGGGCAACTGGGAGTGGACGCTGCTGCGGCCGCCGATGTTCGCCTCCAACGTGTTCTGGTGGGTGCCGGACCTGCGGGCCGGTGGGTCGGTGCCGAACCGCACCGGCGACGGGGGCATGGGTGTCGTCCATCCGCGGGACGTCGCCGAGGTGGCCGCGGCCGCGCTGACCGGGGACGGCCATGCCGGGCAGGTGTACGCGGTGACCGGTCCGGAGGCGCTGAGCGTGCCGGAGGAGGTGGCGATCCTCGCGGACGTGCTGCAGCGGCCGTTCACCACCGTCGACGCGACATTGGCAGGGCTCGACGAGGGATCCGCGCGCGCGATGGAGTACGTCCGGTCGGGTCAGGCAGCGGTGGTGGCCGACGTCGTCCCGCGCATCCTCGGACGTCCGGCGCTGACGTTCCGGAGCTGGGTGGAGGAGCACCGCGAGCAGTTGGTTGCCACACTGGACGGATGACTGACGAGGACGCCCTGCGGGCGGCGGTGGAGCGGCGGGCCGAGGCGCTGGCCGCCGGGGAAGCGTCCGGGCTGGAGGCGGTGCTCCATCCGCGGTTCCGATGGACGTCGCACCGCGGCGAGGTGTTCGACCGGGCGGCGTACGTGCGGTCGAACACCGCCGGCGGGCTGGTCTGGCGGCAGCAGCTGGTCGACCGGACCGACGTGGTGGTGCTCGGTGACACCGGCGTGGTGACCTGCCTGGTCACCGACCACGTCGAGGTGGAGGGGGAGCAGCGCTCGTACCGCATGCCGGTGACCCAGACCTGGATCCGGGAGCACGGCCGCTGGACCTGTCTGGCCGGCCACGCGGGTCCGCTGCTCTAGGAGAACACGTAGGAAATTGCCTACGCTTGACGCGTAGGTAGTTTCCTACCTCCCGTGGGTACGGGACGAGTGAGAGGGGCTTCGGTGCCACAGCGGGCCAAGTCATCACCGACCGATCGGGTGTTCGCCGCACTGTCGAACCCGACCCGGCGGGACGTGCTCGATCTGCTCCTGGACGGTCCACGGGCCGTGCAGGAGATCGCGGAGCGCTTCGACATGGCCCGGCCCAGCGTCTCCGAGCACCTCCGGGTGCTGCTCGACGCCGGGCTGGTGACCGAGACGCGGCAGGGGCGCCACCGCATCTACGCGGTGGTCCCCGAGCCGCTGCACGACCTGCAGAGCTGGCTCGCTCCCTACGAGCGGTTCTGGCGGGCCCAGCTCGCCGGTCTGCGCTCCTACCTCGACGAGGACCCTTCGGAGGAGAACCGATGACCGACGACCTGACCGCCATCCACGTGGACGAGTTCCTGCCGCACCCGCCGACCCGGGTCTGGGACGCGCTGACCAACCCGGACGCGCTCGCGAAGTGGTTCCTGCCCGGCGACTTCAAGCCGGTCGTCGGGCACCGGTTCCGGTTCCAGGCCGAGCCGATCGAAGCGACGAACTTCAGCGGCGTCATCGCGGGTGAGGTCCTCGACGTGCAGCCGGAGACGCTGCTGAGCTACTCCTGGGTAGACCCGGCCAACCCAGCGGGGCTGGACTCCGTCGTCACCTGGACGCTGCATCCCGAGGGCACCGGCACACGGCTTTTCCTCGAGCACCGCGGCTTCGATCCGGACGATCCGCAGCAGCAGCTCGCCCGGAAGATCATGAGCGGCGGATGGAGCAGCCAGGTGTTCCGTGGCTTGATCGAATACCTGAGCTGATCGGCGTACGGTCGGTGCGTGATCGACGACTGCCTGATCTGCGCCAAGCACGCCGGGCGCGGCGAGCTGCTCGCTCCGGTTGTCTGGGCCGACGAGTCGGTCGTGGTGACGCACCGGCCGGCCGATCTCACCGGGTACGGCCCGCTCGGTTACCTGTTCGTCGAGACCCGGCGGCACGTCGAGTGCTGGGACGCGCTGACGCCCGACGAGGTCGCGATCGTCGCCCACACCGCGTGGGTCGCGGCCCGGGCGCTCCGCGCGGAGCTGCCGGTCGAGAACGTCTTCACCGCGATCGTCGGGCGCCGGATCCCGCACTTCCACCAGCACGTGTTCGCCCGGTTCGCGGACACGCCACCGGACGTCGACTGGCTGGAGTCCCCGGTGGTGGCGCCGCAGCCCGCCGCGGCTGAGCTCGCCGACTTCGCGAGCCGCCTCGGCCGGTACTTCACCTGAGACGTCCGGTCGCCCAGCGGTCTGCTCGCGCAGGTGAGAACGCTCAGCCGCTGAACGCCGTCAGGAACTTGTCGCGGAAGGCGTCCATCCTCCAGACCGGGGCGTCCGGCCGCGGGTTCAGCCCGTCGTGCCAGCCCCAGGACGAGACCCGGTCCAGCACCTTCGGGTCCTTCGCGACGATCGTCACCGGCACGTCCCAGCTCGCGTTCTGCCCGGTGATCAGCGGGATCGGCTGGTGGTCGCCGAGGAAGACCAGCACCGTGTCGTCGGTGGCGTACTTCTCGGCGTACGAGATCACCGACGACAGCGAGTACTCGATCGACTTCCGGTACTGCGTCCGGACGAAGTCCGGGTTTTTCTGGGAGAAGCTCGGCCGCGGACCCGCCGTCGCCTTACCGTCGCCGACCTCGTCCCAATCGGCCAGCTTCGGCACGTAGTTCCAGGGGGCGTGGCTGGACGTCGTCTCGACCTCGGCCACGACCGGCTGGTCACCGGGCTTCGAGAGCTCGGCGCGCTGCAGCTTCGACAGGATGTACTGGTCCGGGATGGACGACCACTGGTACTTCGGCCCCTGGAAGCCCAGGTTGCGGGAGTCGTAGATCTTGTCGAAGCCGAAGAAGTCGCCCTCCGGCCAGTAGCCGGTCAGCCCGGGCATGATGCCGACCGAGCGCCAGTCCGCCTCCTGGAACGCGCCGGTCAGCGTCATCCGGTCGCTCTTGGTGAGGTTGCGGTACCGCGCCTCGTTGTTGATCCAGAGCCCGGAGTGGAGCGTCGAGTGCGCGAGCCAGCTGCCGCCGCCGGTCGTCGGAGACGTGAGGTACGCGCTGCGGGACTCCAGCCCGGCCGCCTTCAAACGCTGCGTGCCCCCGTCGAGCAGCGCGTCGATCTGCGGGGCGTACTTCGGGTCCTCGACCGCGCTGCGTCCGTAACTCTCGATGAACGTGAAGACGACGTCCTTGCCGCGCAGCGCGGACAGCAACTGGTCGTTCGGGGTGTCGCGGAACGCGTCGACGGCCAGCTGCTCGGAGAACCGACGTTGATCGAGCAGCGCGGCCGGCACTTTGCGCAGCGTGTTGTAGGCGAACGGTGCGGTGATGTTGCTGGTGCGCGGCAGCCCTTGGATGTCGTAACCGAATCCGGCACAGACGAACCAGATCACGGTGAGGGCCGCGACCGCCTTCGTCGCGTGCGGCTCGGTGTTGACCAGCGTCGTCGACAGGCGTCGGACGGCGAGCGTCATCAACGTCACCACGGCGAGCACCATCACGACGGCGCCGACCGTAGCGCCGAACGCCGCGGCCCGGCCGTACGAGCCTTCGACGAAGTCGAAGCCGTTGGCGAGCAGGCTCCAGTCGAAGATGACGTTGAACGGGCGTGCCAGGGTCTCGAAGAATCCCATGTCGAGGACCTTGAGCACGGTGAGCAGCCCGAGCACCGCCCCGGTGACCGTCGCGGCGATCCGGCGCAACCGGCCGGGGAGCACCAGCAGCAGGGCCGCGCCGACCACGGCCTCCACCGGGATCCGCAGGAAGGCCTTCGGGGTGAGCAGGTACACCCGGTTCGGGAACAGCAGCGCGGCATAGACCAGGAGGAACGCCAGCGCGGTCAGCGTCCAGCGCAGCACGGTGCGCCACCGGCGAGGCTTCGGCGGCTGGGTGTCGTCGGGCGCGGAGGGCGCAACCGTGCTCAGGTCGTCGTCGACTGCCGCCGGCAGCTCGCCCGTCCCCGTCAAGAGCGCCATCCGTAGGCCCTTCCCAATTAGTGGCCGGCACCGCGGGTCCGCGTCGCCACCTGGCTCACGGACCCGCCCGCCGGAAGGTTCACGCCCGTACGCCGACGCTCTGTCGCTCTGCCGACACCTCCGCGAACTGGTCCAACCCGTCCCGGGGCGCCGACCGCGTCCGAGCGGCCGGCTCGGTTTCGGCCCGGTCGTCGGACGACACGTCCGGCAACCCCGACGCCGGCCGTCCGCGGACGTCCGCCAGCAGTGCGTACAGCGTGATCAGCAGCGCGGCGAGCATCAGCGTGGCGAGCAAGCGCGGATCGATCAGCGGCCCGACCGGCCCGGTCCGGAACAGGAACGGCAGGTACGCGAAGAACGACGACGCCTGGACTATCAGTGGCAGGAACCACAGCCGCGGGCGGTAGAACGCGACGACGAGCGTGAGCACGTCGGCCAGGTAGAAGTAGCGCTCGTGCATGCCCGGCAGGAAGAACGGCACCAGGATCGCGAAGCAGGCGGCGGCGGTCACCAGCCGGGTCCGGTCCAGCTTCGTCCGGGTGGAGACCAGCACGTAGCAGATGCCGAGCACCAGCGCGGCGGCGAACAGGTAGCCGAGGTTCTTCAGGACGTCGAGCCCCACCGAGACCCGCAGATACTGGTAGACCGACGGCGCGCCGCGCCGCAGCGCCGACGGCTCGTCCAGCTGATCGGCGTAGAGCCCGAGCAGTTCGACCGGGTCGCGGCCCAACAGCATCGCCGGGACGTCGAGCGCGATGTACACCAGCGGCAACGCGATCAGCGTCCGCCACCGCACGCGACCGGCCAGCACGGCGAGCATCAGGAGCGGGAAGATGAAGATCGCCTGCGGCTTGAACGCGTACGCCGTGGCGAAGAACGCCACGGCCAACCACTGCCGGTCGCGGAGGAGGAAGTACACCCCACCCAGGCAGAACGCGGCCCAGATCGAGTCGCACTGCCCGTACATCGAGGCGTTGATCACGACCGTGGGCAGGAACGCCGCGACGAGCGCCGCGACCGTGGGGATCCGCCATCCCGGCCACCGTAGCGCTACGAGGCGGTACACGAAGAAGACCAGCAGCGCGTCGAAGGCGACGAGGATCAACTTGATCTTCATCAGCGTTGCTCCGGGCAGCCACCCGGCGACGACCAGCAGGTACAGGAACGGCGCGTTGTAGTTGCCGATCGGCTCCCGCAGCCCGCGGATGCCTCCCGCCGCCTGGAGTTCGTCGTACCACTGGCCGAACACCACGAGGTCGGACGTGTAGTAGCTACGGCACGCGTAGCGAATGAGCAACGCCACGACGACCAAGCCGCCGAGCAGCAGCCATTCGGCCGGCGGCACGGTCCGGGCCCGTGCGATCCGGTCGCGTACCCACGCCACGTGCGCCCCCTTCGGCTGATCGACCGGTCCGGAGGGAACACGGCCGGTCGCGGCCCCGGGTTCGACAGCTGTACCAAAAAAACCCAGGCCGGAGCGGCCTGGGTTGCTTTGGAGCGGGTGACGAGAATCGAACTCGCGTAGCCAGTTTGGAAGACTGGGGCTCTACCATTGAGCTACACCCGCGGGTGGCCGCTTGCACGACCGGCACCATGATAACGGCTACGACCGGGGGACCTGCCACCGAGTTCCGGTGTGGCGTGCGTCCCCACGCCCGGGGCAACGACCCGGTCCGGGACGCTACCGCCTACACTGGCGGCGCAGTGCTGCGGGGTGTGGCGCAGTTTGGTAGCGCACTCGCTTTGGGAGCGAGGGGCCGTGGGTTCAAATCCCGCCACCCCGACTGTTTTTCGGCTGTTCAGGGGCTTTCTGCCAGCTCAAGGCGGGGAGCCCCTCGCAGTTGAGGTGGGCGGCCCCGGATGGACCTACGCGACGCAAGCGCGGTGCTCGTAGCCCGGGGGGAGGGTTCGGCCTCGCTGGCCGCCCTCGATTCGAGTGCGGCTCGCCACCCGCACGGCCACCGACTCGTGACTCGACCCCTTTGACGGGATCAGCCGGCCAGCGTCTCGAGGGGTTGCCCGGTGACGTCGGCGATGAGGTCGAAGTCCTTGTCGACGGCGAGCACGGTCAGACCGGCCTTCTCGGCGGTCGCCGCGACTAGTAAGTCTGGAATGGATGGCGCGCGATGCTGGCCGCGATCGGCCAGCGTCATCTGCACTTCGAACGCCCGATCTTCGATCGCGGGCGTCAGATGCTCGATCGGCATCAATGACAACGGCGGGACCGCGAACTGGCCGCGTCCAGCGTGCCCGGAGCGGGCTGAGAATCCGAGTTCCAGCCGAGTGATCGTCGACAGTCGGACCAGCCCGCGGCTGATGCGGGCGCTCCACTCGTCGCGGTCGGCCGCCTGCCCGAGTTGCAACCGGACGTAGGCGGACCTGTCGATCAGCCAGCTGGTTACCGCCACGCTGCGTCCGTCACCGTCGGATCGGCGAGGTCGGAGAACACCTCGGCGGAGCGCTGCCAGTCCTCGGCGGTGACGGTTTGCTTGCCGGTGGGGGCTCTCTCTTCCTCGAACTTGCGGCGAAGGTATTCGTTCCGGGAGAGCCCGAGGTTGGACGCTGCGGCGTCGATGCGATCGACGGCTTCCTGGCTGAGATCACGAATGAGGATGTTGGGCACGGCGTGCCTCCGAGTGGCTCTTCGATATCATGATATCACCGCATACGGCGGACCGCGGTGAACGGCAGCCTCGGCGGAGGCGGGCGCACTCGATCAGGTGCGTGCGAACAGGCTACGAAGCCGGTCCAGCAGAGTTCGGCGTTCGGCGACGCTCACCACGGTCAGTGGCGCTGAGCCTGCGTCCGGGTGCCACGCAACGGCTGCGGCCAGGCGATCGGCGAAGTGCACCCAGAAGCGGGTGCCTGCCGGTGCCGGTGAGCAGGAAGAGATCGCTGGCGCGGTGCATGCACGTGGTGGCCTCGAAGGCTTTCCCGCTGTGCCGAGCTTCGGAGGACGCCCCTCACCGGTCCGATGAGGGCGTGGCGAGGAAGACCCATTCCCAGCCCGGCCGATCCGGAGCGTCTCGGACCTCCAGCAGCTCATAACCGTGGGTCCGCAGAGACCCTTCGATCTCGCGGCGGGTCCGGAACCGCAAGGTGGAGTGTGACGACAGAGCCGCGCCGTCGGGGAAGACCCACGACGTGCGAAAGGTGACCAGCGCCCCCGCGATGTCGACCACCTCGGTCCAGGTCCGCACCGGGCCGATCCCGTCGACGTCGACCGTGTGTTCGGTCAGCTCGCGGGTCCACAGCTCCCAGGGACGCAGCTCGGGGACGCGGGTCTCGAACACCAGGCACCCGCCAGGCCGCAGCAGCCGACGAGTGCCCGCCAGGGTCTTGTCCCACTTGTTGCGGTCGACGATGGCCTGAGCGACGTTGCCGGTCATCGTCGCCAGGTCGAAGTCCCCGACGGCAACGTCCCGGACCTCGCCGCGGATCCAGTTGACGTGCTGCCCGCCCGGCCGGTTCCGGGCGTAGTTGATCGAGCCGGGGGCCGGGTCGACGCCGGTGACGATCTTCCCGGCGGCGGCCAGCCGGACCGCGAAGGTGCCGGTGCCGCAGCCGATGTCCAGTATTCGTTCGGCTCCCAACTCGTCGACGAGGGCCTCGTAGACGTCGAGGTCGGGGCGGTCGCCTTCCACGGCGTCGTAGACGGCGACCAGCCGGGGGTGGTCGAAGATCGGGTCCGGCATGAGTCGACCGTACGGCGCCCGAAGGCGCGCGGCGTGCTGAACAGTGGCGAGCGCGGGTGCCAGTACCCCGAGCCCTTCGTCTTCCGGCCCGAGCGTTTCCTCGGCAACCGTCCCGGCTCGTACTCCTGGATCCCGTTCGGCGGGGCATCCGGCGCTGCATCGGGGCATCGCTCGCCATGTCCGAAGCGCGGATCGTGCTCCGCGCGCTCATCCAGGAGCTCGACCTCCGTCCCACCCGAACCAAGTCAGAGGCGATCAAGCGCCGGCGGTCGTCGTCGTGCCCGCGCACGGCGCGCACGTCACGACGCGTCGCCTCGAAGGCCAATGTCCACATCGTCCGCCGGAGCCGAGCCCACCGCCGGTGCGCTGACCGCCCGACGCCGCGGTCAGTGATGGAAGCCGGCGGCGTCCCCCTCGTTGATCGGCGCGGCCTGCTTCTGCAGGCGCGGTAATTGTCGTTTGATGTCGGCGATCAACAGGTCGGCCAGATCGTGGGTGAAGCCGCGGCGAACGACGACCCGCAGCGCCGCGAGGTCCTCCCGATTCTTCGGGAACGAGTACGCGGGCACGAGCCAACCGCGTTCCCGCAGCGCGGCGGAGACGTCGAACACCGTGTAGTTGGTGATCTCCTCGCGCAGTGTGAAGGCGAACACCGGCAGCTCGTCGCCCTTGGTGATCAGCTCGAACGGGCCCAGCTCGGCGATCTGGCCGGACAACCGCGTCGCGACGTCGCGGGCGTAGCCGTGCACGCGCTGGTATCCGCTGAAGCCCAGGCGCAGGAAGTTGTAGTACTGCGCCACGACCTGCGCGCCGGGACGGGAGAAGTTCAGCGCGAACGTGGGCATGTTGTCACCGAGATAGTTGACCCAGAAGACCAGGTCGTCAGGCAGCGCGTCGGCGTCACGCCACACGATCCAACCGACGCCCGGATAGACCAGACCGTACTTGTGCCCCGACGCGTTGATCGAGGTCACCCGCGGCAGCTGGAAGTCCCAGACCAGCTCGGTATCGACGAACGGCGCCACGAACGCCCCGGAAGCGCCGTCGACGTGTACCGGAACATCGATCCCGGTCTCCGCCTGGAACGCGTCGAGCGCCGCACAGATCTCTTGGACCGGCTCGTACGAGCCGTCGAACGTCGATCCGAGGATGGCCACCACGCCGATGGTGTTCTCGTCACACAGCTTGACGGCTTCCTCGGCGGAGAGATGGAATCGGTCGCCGTCCATGGGGACCAGACGCATCTCGACGTCCCAGTAGTTGGCGAACTTCTCCCAGCAGACCTGAACGTTGATACCCATCACGAGGTTCGGCCGGTCGGTCGGCTGTCCCGCGGCGGCTCGCCGTTGCTGCCAGCGACGCTTGAGCGCGAGGCCGCCGAGCATCGCCGCCTCGCTCGACCCGGTGGTCGAGCAGCCGGTGGCCAGCGCAGCGTCCGGCGCGTGCCAGAGCCGGCTCAGCATGTTCACACACCGTGTCTCGAGCTCCGCCGTCTGCGGATACTCGTCCTTGTCGATCATGTTCTTGTCGAAGCACTCGGCCATCAACTTGTCGGCCTGCGGCTCCATCCACGTCGTGACGAACGTGGCCAGGTTCAGCCGCGCGTTGCCGTCGAGCATCAACTCGTCGTGGATGATCTCGTAGGCGACATCGCGGGGAAGCTCGCCGGCCGGCAACTCGTGCCGGCTGATCCGCTTTCCCTCCAGGCCGAAGAGCGGCGCCACGGAGAGGTCGCCGGTCACCGCCTGCGTGTCTCGGGGATGCTTGAGCATCACCAAACCTCCTCGTTGTAGTCCCGTCGCCGGTCTGCCCGGCGCGTGCGGTTCGTCGGTCTAGTCGGCACTTCCCGATCGACCGGAGCGTGCGTTGCCCTCCACCGATCCCGGTCCCGGCCCCGGTCCCGGCCCTGGTCCCGGCTCCGGCTCGGCGCGGTGGTGCAGTCGGGACGGCCGCCGACGCGCAGGCCAGCTGCCGAGCGCGCAGGCCAGGAAGCACGCCGCTCCGGCGCAGGTGGTCAGGTTGGCGCCGGCCTGGTCGACCAGTGAGCCAGTGGCCGGCACGACGTACCCGGCGATCGCGGCGATGCCGAAGAGGACACAACCCGCCAGGTTGACCACGGGTTGCCACCATCCGGGCTGTCCCCGCGCCGGTAACCAGCCACGTCGTGCTGATGCGCGGTAGGCGACGAGTCCGGAAGCGAGGAAGCAGATCGAGCCGAAGGCGTCCGGCCGCCACACGAGCCGGTCGTAGTCCGTGTCGGCGAGCACGACTTGCAGGGCGCGGAACGTCGAGATGTTGAAGAAGAGTGTGCCCGCCGACTGGAGCACCGCCGCCAGGTCGTCGGCTCGATGCCGACGAGCTGCGGCTTGCCAGGTCTGCAACGCGCCCCCGATGGTGAAGAACACCGAGCCGACGAAGAAGGTGACGGCGTCAGCGGTGGCGCCCACGAGGGCGACGTACCCCGGCGCCGGGCCCACGAGGAAACACACCGCTCCGAGAGCGAACGCGGATGCCATAGCGCGTTGGAACGCCACCCCACCGGTCGCCGCTCGCGTTCCCACGAATGCACGCTAGGTGCGGCACCGGTCTCCTGACGTCATCCGCTACGGACGAGAAACGCCGGTGCGATCAGCGCCCCGGACGGGCGGCGGGGCAGTGTCGGGAGGCGAACACTCGGGGCGTCACGAGGGCGAGTGAGCCGGTCGCGGATTCGCGGGAGTCTTCTGGTGCAGGCGGAACGGGCACCGGCCCTCCGCCACAGACTTCGAGGAGATGGCGACGATGAGCGACTACAACCACTGCGGTTACGAGCAGTCCTGGGACTACAACGACTGCCACAAGCCGCGCCGGCACCGTCGTCGTCGCCACCAGAAGCGCTACAACGACTGCTGGAGCTACAACTCGTACTGAGTCCAACTCGATAGCGCACCACCGATGGGCCGGAGAGCGAAAGCTCCCGGCCCACCGGCCTGTTCCGGCTAGTCCGGGAGTTGACCGGTCCGCTGCAGGAAGTGCTCCAGCTGGGTGACGACGAAGCGGTGGTCCTCGACCTGGGGGAGCCCGGACACCGCGACCGATCCGATGCAGCCGCTGCCGGCGACGATCAGCGGGAACGCGCCGCCGTGGGCCGCGAACAGCGCGGTGTCGAGCCGCGAGTCGGTGTCGAAGTCGCCGCCCTCGGCCCGGAAGAGGCAGCCGACGTAGTAGGACGAGTGGCCGTACCGTTCGACCACCGCGGCCTTGCGCTGCAGCCAGCCGTCGTTGTCGGCGGAGGCGCCGGGGAGCGCGGTGTGGAACAGCTGCTGCCTGCCGCGCCGCACCGCGATCGCCACCGGGAGCCGATCGGCGTCCGCGGCGGAGCGCAGCGCGCTACCGAGATCCCACGCGGTGTATTCGTCGAAGTGGGCGAACACCAGGCGCTGCTCCTCGGCCAACAGCGTTGCGAGGTCGTCGCTCATCGTGCGTCCACCATGACGACTGCCCCAGCCGCGGCGCTGGTCCGGGCGGCATCGAGCACGACCGCGGTCGCGACGGCGTCGGCCGGGTCGACCGGCGGCGGCGCTTCGCCCCGGACCGCCGCGGCGAAGCGCGGATAGAACAGGTCCCAGCGACCACGCTCGGTCGGGTGACTGCGTGCCGTGCCGCCGCTGTACACCGTGCCGTAGCGTTCCGCCGGCTCCACACCCCACGCCTCGCCCAGATCGGCCGGGCTGTGACCGGCGACGAGCTGATCTTCCTGGCCGTCGCCGGCGGCCACCACGTAGGTGCCCTCGGTGCCGGTCACCCGCCACCGAGGGCCGGGCGCCGACTGACTCCAGCTGCCCCACAGCTGCGACCGCGCGCCGGAGGTGTGCGTGAGGGCGACGAACACGTCGTCGTCCAGACCGGATTCGCGTTCCCGCAGCTCCGCGTAGACGGCCCGGGCCGGGCCCAGCAGGAAGAGCGCCTGGTCGACGAGGTGGCTGCCGAAGTCGAGCAGCGTTCCGCCGCCCGCCGTTCCCGGCCCGTCCTGCGGGGCGTAACGCTCGAAGCGGGACTCCAGCCGGGTGACGGTGCCGAGGGTTCCCTCGGTCGCGAGCGCGCGCACCGTGCGGAAGTCCGAGTCCTCCCGACGGTTCTGGTACGGGCTCAGCGCCAGCCCGAGGTGCGCGCTGAGCTCCACCGTCTTGCGCGCGGCGTCGGCATCGAGGGCGAACGGCTTGTCGCAGACGACGGCCAGCCCCAACCGGAGCGCTTCTTCGGTCAGCGTGCTGTGGGTGTCGGCCGGGGTGGAGATCGCCACCGCCTCGGCGCCGAGGTCGACCAGCTCGGCCAGCGTCGCCACCGTCGCGACGCCGGGGATCTCCCGGTTCACGAGCGCGCGGCGTTCGGGTGAGGACGTCAGGACCCCGATCAGGTCGCAATCCGGCGCGGAGCGGAGCAGCGGGGCATGGAAGTAGCGGGCACCGAAGCCGTAACCGACGAGGCCGAACCGCACGGGCTTAGTCATGGCTTCATCCTCGTCCCGTCGGTCGTGGCCCGGCTCCGCTATCCGGTGATCAAACCAGCCGATCGGAGGCATCGATCAGCGCCACGCCAGTCGGACCGGCGGCGGGTGCGACCACGCGTAGCCCGGGGACGGTCGTGCACGGCGCCGGGCGACGCGCGGTACCGCGAATCGTCAGGCGGGAGGCGGGCCGGACGGCCACCAGGGGCTGCGGGCACGGACGGCGGCCTGGGAGCGAGCGACGAGACCGGGGTAGCGGCGGCCGGGGTACCAGGGCGTGCGGGTCACCTGGTCGAAGCCGGGGAGCGCGGCCAGGTGGGCGTGCATGCGGTCGCGCGTGGCCGCGTCGGGCAGCGGGCCGCGCATCGCTCCGACGTTCTCGGCCGCGTGGTCGGCGCGCGACGTTCCGGCGAGGACGCAGGTCACCGCGGGGTGCGCGAGGACCCACTTGAGGAAGTACTGAGCCCAGTTCTGGATACCGAGCTCGCGGGCGAACCCCGGCAGTGGACGGCCCTGCACGAGTTGGTGGAGCCGGCCCTTCTCCAACGCCATGTTCACCAGGACGGCGGTGCCCCGTTCGGCGGCCGCGGGTAGGACCTGCCGTTCGGCGTCCCGGTAGGCGATCGAGTAGTGCACCTGGACCGTGTCGAGTTCGCCCCGGTCGATCCACGAGGCCAGGGCGGGAAAGTAGACGGATTCGTGGTGGGTGACGCCCAGGTGGCGGATGCGCCCCTCCTTCTTCCACGCATGGAACAGCGGCACGAGGACGTCCACGTTGACCAGGCTGTGGCACTGGACGAGGTCGAACGGTTTCCGCCGGGACAGCCGCTGGAGGGAGCGGGTGAGGCTACGCGCGGCGTGACCGTCGTCCCAGAGATGCTCCCCGGTGGCCCAGACCTTGTCGGCGATGAACAGCCGCTCGGTGAGGCCGAGGTCACGGGCCACCCGGCCGAGGTTCTGTTCGGCGCTGCCGTAGAGCGCCGACGTGTCGACCGCTCGGCCGCCGCCGGCCCAGTGCCGCTGCAGCACGCTCCGCAGCGGACCGAGATCGGTGCCGGGGAGGGTGTCGAAGACCATGAACGTGCCCAAGCCGATGGCGGGCAGCCGTTCGCCGGTGCGCGGAACCTCCCGGGTGATCAGGTCGGACGCGGCGGGCGGCGCGGCGTGACCGGGCGCTGCGCCGGCCCATCCCGCCCCGGCGATCGCCGCGGCGGAGAGTGCGCCGGCTTTGAGGACCGACCGGCGGCTGGTCGACGTGGTGCGTGCCGCGTCGGTCGTGGATTCGATCGATTCGTGCTGGATCACCAACGACTCCTGAGGTGAGCGTCGGATGCCTCCGGCCGGCCGTCGCCGTCGCCGTCGGCAGCCAGAATGAAAGGAGTGCGGCGGCCGCCCGCTCCACCAGTCTTCTCGAAATGGTGCGATTCCGCCGCTACCGGTTGGG
Source organism: Cryptosporangium minutisporangium (assembly GCF_039536245.1). Classification (NCBI taxonomy): domain Bacteria; kingdom Bacillati; phylum Actinomycetota; class Actinomycetes; order Cryptosporangiales; family Cryptosporangiaceae; genus Cryptosporangium; species Cryptosporangium minutisporangium. Next base: position 135,691 of record NZ_BAAAYN010000043.1, read on the forward strand.
TCCACCGACATACCCTGCGGGCATGTCGGTGGAGCTGCGCCTGATGCGTTACGTCGTGACGGTCGCCGAGACCGGCAGCTTCCAGGCTGCGGCCGACCGTCTGCGAATGAGCCAGCCTCCGCTGAGCCGGCAGATCCGGGACCTGGAGCGGCAATTGGGCACACCGCTCTTCACCCGCCGACCGACCCGCCTCACCGAGGCGGGCACGGTGTTCGTGGAGTCGGCACGGCAGGTGCTCGCGGACGCCGAGCTGGTCGTCGAGCGGACTCGTCAGGCCGGGCTCGGTCTGCTGCGCGTCGGCTACACGGTGATGTCGGCCTTCGAGGAGATGCCGGCGCTCTACTCCGCGATGCAGCGCGACTATCCCCGCATCCGCGTCGAGGCGAGGGAGGCCTGGGATCACGAGCTGACCAGCGGCCTGGCCGACGGAAGCCTCGACGCGGTCCTCGGGCGCCTGGTGACCGCACCGGTGTCGACGGGCGCGCTGACGCTCCGGCGCGATCCGCTGGTCGTTGTCGTCGGAGCCGAGCATCGGCTCGCGGCCGCGGATTCCGTCTCGCTCCACGAGCTACGCGGCGACGTCCAGCAGTTCTTCCCGCGACACCTGGCACCGCGCTACCACGACGCGATCCTCACCGCTGTCCGGTCCAGCGGCGAGAACATCGAGGTGTGGGAGAACCCGCTGCCCGGCCTGCGCGCCGCAGCGACGAACCTCAGCCGTGGCGGGTTCATGGTGCTTCCCGCGCCGATCGCCCACCAGTTGCCCGGGGTGCGGCCGATCCCGATCCGCGAGCGCCTGCCCGACATTCCCTTGCAACTGACCTGGCGACGCCCGGCCTCGGCCGTCGTCGGCCCGCTCCTGCAGACCGCCAGACGCATGGCGCGGACTGGCCCGGACTTTCGGGAAGACCACCGCTGAGGGCGCTCGAGACAGGTGACCTTCCCGAAAATCCGACGCCGCCGGGCCCGTGCGGCGCCTTCACGCCTCGAACGTTCCCGCGGACGTCCAGGACAGCGTGGATCCGTCGTACGTTCCGAGCCGGCACGCCCCGTCCTCGCTGCGGTAAGTCAGCAACTGGTCGGTGGCGCCGGTGAACCGACCCGCCCAGATCGATCGCCCGTCGGCCATGCTCCCCGAGCTCAACGTGTTGCCGACGATGGCCCACTGCAGACCCGCGGAGCCCCACGTGCCCGCCCACCAGTTGCCGTCCGCCGGCGAGTAGAACAGCACCTGGTCGCGGCCCCCGGCGAAGCGCCCCACCCAGAACGGGCGCCCGTCGTCCAGCGCGCCGAACACCAGCGTGTTGCCGGCGAACTCCCACTGCAGCGAGCCGGACACCATCGATCCGAGCCACCAGTTCGCGTCCGCGGGTGAGTAGAACAGGAGCTGGTCGCGGTCCGCGGAGTAGCGCCCCACCCAGAACGGGCGCCCGTCGTCGAGCGCGCCGAAGTTCGGCCACGGTGCCGGCTGGGCCGGGGCGACCGGCGTCGGTCCGCGCTCCGCCCTGGCGAGCGACGCGCGCAGCGTCAACAGTTCCCGGACCACCGGCCCGCGGTCCGCCACGTCCGCCGCCCGCAGCGCGCCCTGCAACGACGTGACCTGTGCGCGGAGTGCGGTGTCCACCACCGGCACGACCGGAGCCGCCCGCTCCGCGCCGACCGTGTTCCCGACCACCCGCCACTCGAACCTGTCGTCCCGCAGCGTCGCCAGCCACCACTCGCCGGCGTCCTCGACCAGGAGGTTGTCCCGGCCGTCGCCGTCGAAGTCGCCGACGTGCAGCGTCGAGACGTCGGCGGTGAAGCCAGCCGTGTTCCCGGCGAAGGACCACTCCAGCGCACCGGAGTCGACCGAGCCCAGCCACCAGTTGCCGTCGGCGGGGGAGTGCATCAGCACCTGGGCGGAGTCCGCGCTGAACCGGCCGGTCCAGGACAGGCCGGAGTACTGCCGGTTCCCGACCAGCGACCAGGTCAAGGTCCCGTCGATACTCCCGAGCCACCAGTTCCCGTCCGCCGGTGAGTGGCACAGCAGCCGGTCCCGATCTCCGGAGCGCACCACCCAGATCGGCCACCCTCCGCCCGGCGGCCCGAAATCGTCGGAGCCACCGACCACCGTCCAGACCAGCGAGCCGCTCACCGCCGAGCCCAGCTGCCACGTGCGACGGCTGCGCAGGTAATACAGCACCTCGCTCCGGTTGCCGGAGAAGGCCCCTACCCAGGTGTTCGACGCCGACGGTTCGAGGTCGGGGTAGATCGCCCTGATCCCGGCCCGGTCGCCGGGGGACAGCGCCGACCGCTGGCCGATCGACACCTCCGGCTGGACCGGCGCGATCGTCGGCTCGCCGTTCACCGAGAACGCGGCCGCGGGGTAATGCATGATCGAGCCGTAGTCGTACGGCCCCACGTCGTCGCCGTCGGTGATGTGCTGGTCGAAGTTGTGCCGCAGAGCGGCGTCGATGTTCTCCCAGACGATCCGGACGAAGCTGTCCCGGTCCTCTCGGCTCTGCTCGTGCCAGAGCCCGACCGCGTGCCCGATCTCGTGGGTCGCCTGACCGAAGAAGCACCCGGAGCCGAGGCTGATGTGCTGCGGCCCGCCTTGCCGCCCGACCGGCGACGAACACCCGCCACCGGGCACGAACCGGAGGTAATCGGTCTCGGAGCTCCGCGGCACCAGGGTCAGTCGCGTCTGCGTGTTCCAGTGCACGACCGCGTCCTCCGCGGCGACGCGCTGCGCCTCCGGTAACGCCGGGTCGACCTCGTACGGCACCACACCGTCCGGCCAGCGCGACCGTCCGGCAGGCAGGGCCACCGCGGGCAGAACACCTGGACCCGCCACGGCGAGCCGGTCCGCGATCGGACCCTCCACGAACGCGGTCCGCGCCGCCATCTCCTCGACCGTGCCGAGGACGATGTCGCCCTCGAAGACGGCCAGCCCGTCGCGCACGCCGTAGACCACCGGACGCACGTCGAACGTCTCGCCGAACACATAGCCGGTTCCGGTGCTCTGCTCCGCGCCGGTCGTCTCCGACATCGGACCTCCACAGTAGAAAAACGCCGATATGTGGATCCCTACCACCGTAAGGTGGCGAGACCGGGCGCCCACGGAAGGGAGATCTCCCGCATGGTGACCTCCGCTCGAACCGGCGAGACCTCCCTTCCGGTCGGGCAGGAGCCCTGGCCACCGCGGTCCCGGCTGATCGTCTTCATGCTCGCCCTGTTCATCCTGCTGGCATTCGGCGACAAGGCGATCCTCGGCCTGGTCGGCCCGCCGATGATGGAAGACCTCGGGCTCACGAACGCCCAGTTCGGGCTGATCGGCAGTAGCTTCTCGCTCCTGTTCTGCTTCACCGCGATCATCATCGGGCTGCTCGGCAACCGGATCTCGCCGCGCTGGTTGCTGGCCGGGCTCGCGCTGGTCTGGTCGATCGCCCAGCTCCCGGTGCTGCTACCGGTGGTCGGGTTCGCCGGGCTGGTCGGCACCCGGATCTTGCTCGGCGGCGGCGAGGGACCCGCGCTCCCGCTCGCCTCGCACACCGCGTTCACCTGGGTTCCGGTTCGGAGCCGAGCGCTCGCCTCGGCCCTGCTGGCGGTCGGAGGCGGGGCCGGCATCGTGATCGGCGCCCCGCTGCTCATGCTCGCGATCCAGGCCTGGGGGTGGCGGGCTCCCTTCGGGATCCTCGGCGCGCTGGGGCTGGTCTGGGCGGTCGCCTGGCTCGCCGTCGGTGGTGCCGGTCCTCATCACTACGCCGCTCCGGGCACCACCGCCGGAAACGCCCTCCGACGCCCACACGGCAGCCGGAGCGCGGGCAGCGCGTCCGTCTCCGGTCCGTCCCCGGCCGAGCCGCCCGCTGGTGGCGCTCCCGTCGGGGTGGCCTCCGCAGCGACTCCGCCCGCCCCGGTGTCACCCGCACCCGCCGTGCCTCCGTCCGGCGGAACGGCGGCGGCGGTGCTGCCCGAGCGGCTCCCGTACCGGCGGGTGTTCCGCGTCGGTACCTGGTGGGGTGCCGTCCTGGCCGGCTTCACCGTCTCCTGGACGCTCGGGCTGGCGCTCACCTGGCTGCCGACGTACCTGGAGGAGCAGGCCGGCTACTCGCCGTCGACCGTCAGCCTGCTGGTCGGGCTGCCGAGCATCGGCTCGATCGTCTCGATCCTGACCGCCGGCCTGATCGCCGACCGCCTGCTGCGCCGTGGTGTGAGCCGTCGTATCGCGTACGGGTTGGTGCCGGCGGTGGCGATGGTGGCCGGTGGGATCGCGCTGTTCGCGATGAGTCGGCTGGGCGCCGGCTGGCCCCTGCTCGCCGCGATGGCGGTGGCGTTCTCCACCGGGCCCGCGCTCACCCCGCTGGCGAACGCGGCGATCGCCGACATCTCCCCGCCCGCCCAGCGCTCCGGCGTACTCGCCACCGCACATGCGTTCGTGACGACCGGCAGCGTGGCGTCGCCGTTCGTCACCGGCCTCGTCGTCGACCTCGCGCGCAACGAGAGCGTCGGCTTCACCGCCGCACTCGATCTGGCCGGCGTCCTGCTGCTCGGCGGCGCGGTAGTGGCCGCGACCGTCATCCGTCCAGACCGCCACGCCCTCCGCCTGGCATCCTGACTCTTCTCGGCGGCGGTCCCGCCGCGGGCGCCACCCGGAGGGCGTCGATCCGTGCGGAGCCGGGTATGAGGTCTGGGGTGCGGCTGCCAAACCCGGGTCGCATAGACTGCGTAGAGTCAATCCTGCGGTATGCCCGCGTGCGCGTCTTCTGGTGGTGCCCCGTGTCGATCGTCGGCGACCTTCTGCTGCCGCGATCCCGGGCGGTCCCGCCTCGGCGAACCCACTGAGATTGAACACCCAACTACACCTGCAGCGTTGAGGAGCACACACGTGAAGAGCACCGTCGAGACCCTGAGCCCGACGAGGGTGCGGCTCGCCGTCGAGGTGCCCTTCGAGGAACTGCAGCCCAACCTCGATCAGGCTTACCGCTCGATCGCGAACCAGATCTCGATCCCGGGCTTCCGGAAGGGCAAGGTTCCGCCGCGCTTGATCGACCAGCGGATCGGCCGGGCTGCGGTGCTCGAGGAGACGCTCAACAACGCGATCCCGACGCACTACTCCACTGCGGTGCGTGAGCACGACGTCAAGGTGATCGGCCGCCCCGAGGTCGAGGTCACCGAGCTGCAGGACGGCGAGAAGGTCGCGTTCACCGCCGAGGTCGACGTCCGGCCGGAGCTCACGCTGCCCGACTTCGCGACGCTCGAGGTCACCGTCGACGAGGCCGAGGTCGCCGACTCCGACATCGACGACCAGGTAGACAGCCTGCGCCAGCGGTTCTCCACCCTCAAGGGTGTCGAGCGCGAGGTGCGTACCGGCGACTTCGTCCAGCTCGACCTGCACGCGACGATCGACGGCGAGGACATCGAGGGCGGCAGCGCCGAGAACGTCTCGTACGAGGTCGGCAGCGGCCAGCTGCTCGAGGGCACCGACGCCGCGATCGAGGGGCACTCGGCCGGCGAAGAGGTCACGTTCACCACCACGCTCGCCGGTGGTGAGCACGCGGGCAAGGACGCGGACGTCAAGGTCATGATCCGCACGGTCAAGGAGAAGGAACTCCCCGAGCTGGACGACGAGTTCGCCCAGACCGCGTCGGAGTTCGACACGCTCGAGGAGCTGCGGAACGACGTCCGCACCCGCCTCGGCCGGGTGAAGAAGCTGGAGCAGGCCGTCGCGGCCCGGGACAAGACGCTCGAGGTGCTGCTCGCCGCCGTCGAGGTTCCGATGCCGGAGAAGGTGCTCGCCGACGAGATCGAGTACCGCAAGCACCAGCTCAGCCACGCGCTGGAGAACGCCGGCGTGACGCTGGAGCAGTACCTGGAGAACGAGGGCCAGACCCAGGAAGAGTTCGACGAGCAGCTGGAGAAGGACTGCGCGCAGGCCGTCCGCTCCCAGCTCGTCCTGGACGCGGTCGCCGACACCGAAGAGGTCGGCATCGACGACGGTGAGCTGACCAGCGAGGTGGTTCGCCGGGCGCAGCAGTCCGGCGTCCCCCCGCAGCAGTTCGCCGACCAGCTCGTGCAGAACGGCGAGCTGCCGATCGTCGTCGCCGACCTCCGCCGCGGCAAGGCCCTGGGCCTGATCACCGAGCAGGCGAAGATCGTCGACTCGGCCGGCAACCCGGTCGACCTGAAGGCGCTGCAGGCGGAGATCAACCCGCCGCAGGCGGATGCCACCGCTAGCGACGTCGTTCCGGCGGACGCCGAGCCGGCGCAGGCCTGACCTACCGGTCGGCGGTCGTGCGCTCACAGCGAACAGGCACCCGGAGCCCCGTCAGGGGCCCCGGGGCCGCGTTAGTGTCGGGCATACGGCTTCGGACGACGCGCAATTCCTCCTGACGCCCCGGCGCAAGAGGAGACGAACGTTTCGGTAGTAGCCCCAGTCGGCCCCGCAACACGGAAAACCCGAAGGCAGGCATCGTGACCCAGTTGCACACACCGGCAGGACCCGTCGGCCGCGCGCCGAGCGGTAGCGGGATGGGCTTCGATGACTCGGTGTTCAACCGGCTCCTCAAGGAGCGCATCATCTTCCTCGGCCAGCAGTTCGACGACGAGATGGCCAACCGCATCTGCGCCCAGCTGCTGCTGCTCTCGGCGGAAGACCCCACGCGCGACATCGCGCTCTACGTCAACTCGCCGGGCGGAAGCGTCTCGTCCGGCATGGCGATCTACGACACCATGCAGTTCATCCCGAACGACGTGGCCACCTACGGGCTGGGTCTGGCCGCGTCGATGGGCCAGTTCATCCTGTGCGCCGGTACGCGTGGCAAGCGGTTCGCGCTCCCGCACACCCGGGTGATGATGCACCAGCCCTCCGGCGGCATCGGCGGTTCGGCGAGCGACATCGCGATCCAGGCCGAGCAGATGCTGTACACGAAGAAGCTGATGCAGGAGCGGATCGCCTTCCACACCGGGCAGACCGTCGACCAGATCGAGCGCGACTCCGACCGCGACCGGTGGTTCACCGCCGACGAAGCCAAGGAGTACGGCCTGATCGACGCCGTGCTGCCGACCACCGCCGACGTGGCGACGACCTCCGAAGCGCGCTGAGCGTGCGACGTCCGACTCGCCTGTTCCACGCGCCTTTCACGTCCGGAGGAATCTGACGATGAGTAGTTTGAACTTCCCGGGGTCGGGCCTGTACGACCGCACCACCGCCCCGCAGTCCCGGTACGTCCTGCCGTCGTTCGTCGAGCGCACGTCGTACGGGATCAAGGAGATGAACCCGTACAACAAGCTCTTCGAGGAGCGCATCATCTTCCTCGGCGTGCAGATCGACGACGCCAGCGCGAACGACGTGATGGCGCAGCTGCTCTGCCTCGAGTCGATGGACCCCGACCGGGACATCTGGATCTACATCAACTCGCCGGGCGGCTCGTTCACCGCGCTGACCGCGATCTACGACACGATGCGCTTCGTGCGCTGCGACATCCAGACGGTGTGCATGGGTCAGGCCGCCTCTGCCGCGGCCGTCCTGCTCGCCGCCGGGACGCCGGGCAAGCGCCTCGCGCTGCCGAACGCCCGGGTGCTGATCCACCAGCCCTACAGCGAGGGCGGCGGTCAGGGCTCGGACATCGAGATCCAGGCGCGTGAGATCTTGCGCATGCGCACGCAGCTGGAAGAAATGCTTTCCTCGCACTCGGGCCAGCCGATCGAGAAGGTCCGCAAGGACATCGAGCGGGACAAGATCCTGACTGCGGCCGAGGCCAAGGAGTACGGCCTCATCGACCAGGTGCTCGAGAGCCGCAAGAAGGTTCCGGTCGCGGCGGGTTGAGCGACGAAGTGAACTCTTTCGACCGGTTCCTACCGAGGTCGCTCCAGCCGTGAGAAGGCCGGGGGTCGAAAAGAGATCAGTAGGGCGACGCGCCCTCGCGACCAGGGGTCAGCGAGGGCGCGGAGCATGTACCGTCGAGGAGTCAGTCGGCCGGCGGTCCGGCGAGGACAGGGAGATGGTCGTTCGTGGCACGGATCGGTGACGGCGGAGACCTGCTGAAGTGCTCTTTCTGTGGAAAGTCGCAGAAGCAGGTAAAGAAGCTCATCGCGGGCCCAGGTGTGTACATCTGTGATGAGTGCATCGACCTGTGCAACGAGATCATCGAGGAGGAGCTCTCCGAGTCCTCCGAGCTGAAGTGGGACGAGCTCCCCAAGCCGATCGAGATCTGCGAGTTCCTCGACCAGTACGTGGTCGGCCAGGACTCCGCCAAGAAGGCGCTCGCCGTAGCGGTCTACAACCACTACAAGCGCATCCAGGCCGACAACACCGGACACCGGAACTCCGGGCCGGAGCCGGTCGAGCTGGCGAAGTCGAACATCCTGCTGATCGGCCCCACCGGCTGCGGCAAGACGCACCTCGCCCAGACGCTGGCGAAGCTGCTCAACGTCCCGTTCGCGATCGCGGACGCCACGGCGCTGACCGAGGCCGGTTATGTCGGCGAGGACGTCGAGAACATCCTGCTGAAGCTGATCCAGGCTGCCGACTACGACGTCAAGCGCGCCGAGACCGGCATCATCTACATCGACGAGGTCGACAAGATCGCCCGCAAGAGCGAGAACCCGTCGATCACCCGAGACGTCTCCGGTGAGGGTGTCCAGCAGGCTCTGCTGAAGATCCTGGAGGGCACCACCGCGAGCGTGCCGCCGCAGGGCGGCCGCAAGCACCCGCACCAGGAGTTCATCCAGATCGACACCACGAACGTGCTGTTCATCGTGGGTGGGGCGTTCGCCGGCCTGGAGAAGATCATCGAGAACCGGGTCGGCAAGAACGGGCTCGGGTTCGCCGCCAACATCATCTCCGCGTCCGAGCGGACGACCGACGACACGTTCGCCGACGTCATGCCGGAAGACCTGCTGAAGTTCGGGATGATCCCGGAGTTCGTCGGTCGGCTCCCGGTCATCACCACGGTGCGCAACCTCGACCGGCGCGCGCTCATGCAGATCCTCACCGAGCCGCGGAACGCCCTGGTGAAGCAGTACCAGCGGCTGTTCGAGCTGGACGGCGTGGAGCTGGACTTCACCCATGACGCGCTGGAGGCGATCGCCGATCAGGCGATCCTGCGGGGCACCGGCGCCCGCGGCCTCCGCGCGATCATGGAGGAGGTGCTGATGTCGGTGATGTACGAGATCCCGTCCCGGCCCGACGTCGCCCGCGTGGTGATCAGCCGCGAGGTCGTGCTGGAGAAGGTCCTGCCGACGATCGTCCCCCGGGACGTCCCGAAGCGGGAGCGCCGCGAGAAGTCGGCGTAACACAAACGCTCGTCGAGCGGCCCCGCCCGGTTCTCCGGGCGGGGCCGCTTCGTGTGTGCCGCTGCAACCGGGCGGGTGGGCCGCGCGTGTATCCGGCGACCGACGGGGAGGAGCCACGTGGGCGCGAACGGGCGTGACTTCGGGCGGTTCTACGCCGACCACTTCGCCGGCCTCTGCAAGCAGCTCTACGCCTACCACGGCGACTACGCAGAAGCCCAAGACCTGGCGCAGGAGGCCTTCACCAGGGCCTGGCTGCGCTGGGCAGCGATATCCCGCTACGACGATCCGGCCGCGTGGGTCCGGCAGGTGGCGTGGCGGCTGGCGATCAGCCGCTGGCGACGGGCCCGCACGGCCCTCTCGTTCGTCCGACGACAACGGGAGTTACACGCGCCTCCGCCCGGCCCGGAGCACGTCGTCCTGGTGCGGGCGCTGGCCACGCTCCCCGAAAAGCAGCGCCGCGCGGTGGTCCTGCACCACCTGGCCGACCTCTCCGTCGCCGATATCGCCGAGCAGGAGGGAGTGGCAGTCGGGACCGTCAAGTCCTGGCTGCACCGGGCTCGGGCGGCGCTGGCCGACCAACTCGACGACCGATCGAGCGAACTGGGCGTTCCCGATGGGAGGTACGACGATGGCCGAGCCTGATGCCGATCACCGGATGGCGGCGCTCTTCGCGGGTCTCCGGGATGATCCGGCACCGTCGTTCACCGGCCCCGGCCCGGACGCCGTGGCGACCATCGGGCGCCGGCGCCGACGTGTCCGGCGGCTGACCGTGGCGGTCGTCGCGCTGGTGCTAGGGGTCGCCGGCGGGGTAGGGGTCAGGGCGCTCGAGCAGCCCGAGACGCTCCGTCCGATCCAACCGCCGCCCCCGTCTCTGTCCCCGTCGACGACGTCCCCGATTCCCAGTGGCTCGCCGTCGTCCCCGTCGGCGGATCCGAGCGGAGACCCGACCTCCAGCGGCTCGCCGTCGGCGTCGAGGGTGACCACGCTGCGCGCGACCGACTGGGGGAACGCGATCCTGAACGTCCCCGCGATCAGCACCGGCTGCGACGCCGGTCGTCTCCAGTTCTCCGGAGGTCAGGCCAGCGTGGAGCATCCCCGGTACGGCCGGTTGCGCTACGTGTTGCCGGCGCCCGGCCGGCAACCGGTCTACGGGGATCTGGACGGCGATGGACGCGACGAAGCGGTCGTCTCGGTGGGGTGCATCGCCACCGAGTCGCGGCCGGGAGCCCCGATCGAGTGGATGTACGCGGTGGTCGCCTACACCGAGAACGAGAAGGGCGGCCCGAGGGTGCTGGGCACCGTGCGGGTCGTCCTGCCGACCACCTCCGGTCCGTCGTACCGCCTCGTGGACGGCGTCGTCGTGGTCGAGCCCAACCTGGTCAACGACGGTTCGGTCAGCGAGCGATATCGCTGGACCGGAAACGGATTCCAGAAAGCCTGATCGCCCTACGTCTTGAGCAATCGCTTAACTCGTTCTATGTTTTAAGCGATCGCTCAAGACGGAGGTCGACGATGTTGCGGTGGGTCGTGGTGCCGGCGATCGCGCTGGGCATGTTGCTGGTCGTGCCGCTCGGACTGCGACTGCTCGCCGCGCCCGGGGTCGGCGTCCTACGTAGGGTGTGGCCGTGGGCCGGGGTCGCCGGAGTCGGCTCGCTGCTGCTCCCCACGGGGGTGGGAGCAGCGGCGGTGGCCGTTCCCTACGCGGCGGTGACGCTCGCGCTCGTGGGTGTAGCGGCGGTTCGCTTCGCGCGGACCCTCGGCGCCGGGAGGCTCGGTGTCCTGTCCCGCGCGTCGGTGAGGGCCGGCGCGGGCGCAGCGCGGGGGCTGCCCGCCGTCGCGGGTGAGATCGCGGTGCTCACCGCGCTGGTCACGCCGTCGATCGCCGGCCTCTCGCTGATCGCCGAGCGAGGCGGCTGGACGCTGCTGGCCTTCGGGCCGAAGATCCTCCTGCTCACCGTCGCGCACTTCCACTACGCGGGCTTCGCGGCGGCTCTCGTGGCCAGCCTGGTGACCCGGCTACCGGACGCGGGCCGGGCGTCCGTGTTCGGTGCGCTGACCGTGCCGACCGGCACCCTGCTGGTGCTGATCGGGTTCTTCGCCGGTGAGCTGGTCGAACTCGCGGGCGCGGTCGTGCTGACCGCCGGGATGTGGGTGGTGGGGGCGTTGACCTGGCGGGCGCGCTCGCTGGCGCCCGACCGGGCCAATCGCGTTCTGTTCGCGGTCTCCGCCGCCGTTCTCGTGGTCACCATGGCGCTCGCGCTGGACTGGGCGCTCGGCGAGGCGTTCGGCGTCCCGAAGCTGAGCTTGACCTGGATGGCCGCGACGCACGGCGTCCTCAACGCGGTCGGGTTCGGCCTCTGCGGGGTGCTGGCCTGGAACGGCCTGCGCGCGGCGGACGACGTCAGCGCCGCTGCGCCCGCCGGTCGAACTCACCCGGTGGCATCGTGACGACCATGTGGACGCGGGTCTGCTCGCCGCCGTCGTTCCGGTACGTGTGCGGCACATCGCCCGGGTACAGCGCGGTCTGACCGGTTCCGACCCGCACCTCCACCGCACCGACCCGCAGCGTGAGGCTGCCGGTCAGCACGTGGGCCATCTCGCGGGTGCCGACCGCGTGGTCCTCGGAGACCTGCTCCTCTCCGGGTTCCAGCACCCACTCCCAGAGCTCGACGAACTCCGGCTCGTCGATGCCGCCGAACAGCGTGGCCCGGCCCCCGGACGGTCCCTCCCACAGCACGCTGTAGTCCGCCGGGCCGTTGACCCGCACCTCCGGCGGTCGCTGCTCCTCGACCAGGCGCGCGACCGTGACCCCGAATGCGTCCGCGATCCGAACCAGCGTGCCGATGCTGGGGTTGGTCCGCCCGGCCTCGATCTGCACGACCATGCCCTTGCTGACGCCGGAGCGACCGGCCAGCTCGTCCAGGGACCAGCGTCGGGCCGTGCGTAGATTGCGTACCCGCTCGCCGACCAGCGCCGCAATCGCGGGACGTGCGTTATCGCCAGCGCCGGTCAATATATTGGCCCCTTCGGTCAATACAGTGATACAACCATGGCATGGACGTCGTGCTGAACGCTACCGGTCGGACTTCGCGGTGATCCCGGCCCTGCTCGCCGCCGGCTCGGCGCTGGTCTACGGCCTCGGCGACTACTGCGGCGGCACCGCAGGCAAGCGTGCGCCGGTGGTCGCCGTGACGCTGCTCGGCAAGCTCACCGCGCTGCCGCTGCTCCTCGTCCTCACGTTGCTGTTGGGCGCGGAGCGCGCGCCCGATGCGGTGGACATCGGGTGGGCCGCGCTCGCCGGCCTGGCCGGCGTCGGCGGCGTCGTGCTGTTCTACAAGGCGATGGCGGCCGGCGCGATGGCGGTGGTCGCTCCGGTCGCGGCCGCGGCGGCCGCGGTGCTGCCGGTGATCGTCGGCATCGCGGTGGACGGGTCGCCCGGGCTGTTGCCGCTGCTCGGCATCGCGGCGGCGATCGCCGCGATCAGCCTGGTCAGCGCCGGGGGTGGGCGCCTGGTGCTCACCCCGTACCTGATCGGGCTGGCGCTGGTGGCCGGGGCCGGGTTCGGGCTGTTCTTCGTCCTGCTCGACCGAATCCCGTCGACCGTCGGCCACTGGCCGCTGGTCGTGGCCCAGCTCGCGGGGGTGACCGCGCTGGTGGTCGTCGGGGTGGCGCGGCGCGGCTCCCTGACGATGTCGCGCGGTGCCGTGCCCTTCGCCGTGGCGGCGGGAGCCTTCGACACGGTCGCGAACGTCCTCTACGTGGTCGCGAGCAGTGGCGGACAGCTCGCGGTGGTCGCTCCGCTGGCGTCGCTCTACCCGGCGAGCACGGTCGTGTTGGCGCTCGTCCTCGACCACGAGCGGATCCGCGGCTGGCAGGTGCTCGGGCTGGGCCTGGCCGGAACCGCCCTCGCCCTCCTAGCTGCGACGGCGTAGTAGCCCAGCCGTACCCGCACCCGCCGCAGGGCCCCGGTTCGCCGCGCGGCGGCTCCGGGGCCGGCGGCTCGGGGGTGCTTTTCCCGAAAGGCACCCCCGCGGAGGGCGCCCCGAGCGGAGCCGCCGCGGGAATTGGCCCAGCGGCGCTGGGGTCGGCTCGCGCCGGTGGAAGACTGGAGCCATGCGAGTCGCGGTGTGTCAGCTCAATACACGGGACGACCGGGCGGCGAACCTCGCCGAAGCACGGCGTCTGCTGGAACAGGCCGCAGCGGCGGGCGCCGACTTCGCGGTGCTCCCCGAGTTCGTCGACTACCTCGGCCGGCGTCGCGGCGAACCGGCGCCGGAGCCCGTCGACGGGGAGTTCGGCGCGTTCTTCTCCGCCGCCGCCCGCGACCTGAACCTCTGGGTGCTCGCCGGCTCCTTCCGTGAGCGTGCCGAAGACGGCGAGCGCGCCTACAACACCAGCCTGGTGTTCGACCGCGCCGGAGAGCGGGTGGCCGCCTACCGCAAGATCCACCTCTACGACGTCGAGATCCCCGGCCGGGTCTCCTACCACGAGTCGAAGACGATCGCGCCCGGCGGCGAGCTGGTCGTCGCTGACGTCGAGGGCGTGCCTGTCGGGCTCTCCATCTGTTACGACCTGCGGTTCCCCGAGTTGTACCGGGCGCTGGCGATCGCCGGTGCGCGGGTGCTCGTGGTTCCGGCGGCGTTCATGGCCCACACCGGCCGCGACCACTGGGAGGTACTGCTGCGGGCGCGGGCGATCGAGAACCAGTGTTACGTCGTGGCCGCCGGCCAGATCGGCGACCACGAGCCGGACCGCACGTGCTACGGGCGCAGCATGGTGATCGACCCGTGGGGGACCGTGATCGCTCAGGCGCCTGACGTCCCCGGCATCGTGCTCGCGGACCTCGACCTCGACCGTGTCGAGTCGGTGCGCGCCGAGCTGCCCAGCCTGGCCAACCGGCGCCTCCCCGATCAGGAGGGCGTGCGGGTGCGCGTGAATACCCAGGTCTCTCCGGTGGCCAGCGCGCGGTAGCCGATCCGTTCGTAGACGCCGTTGCTGGTCGGGTTCGCCGCGTCGGTGAACAGCAGGACGGCCCGGGCGCCGATGTCCAGTAGGTGCTGGCTCAGTTCGGCGGTGGCGGCTGCCGCGTAGCCGCGCCGACGCAGCTCCGGCGGGGTGTAGACCATGCTGATCCGGTAGACGCCGCTCGCCGGGGGCCGGTTGACGACGAGCGCGACCGGCTCGCCGCGCACCTCCCAGAGCCAGGCCAGTCGTGCGCTGAGTAACTGGTCGACGCTACGGGCGGCGGCCTCCTCGGTGACCTCTGCCGGTTCGTCGCTGGGCGTGTCCCGCTCGAACCCGAGGACGGCTCGGATCAGCCAGGTCCGGTAGGTCCAGTCCGCTTTGATCAACCGCCCCGGGACGTCGGTCGGTGGCCGGAGCGTGTCGAGGACGAGCAGCCGGGTGGCCATGCCGGGCCGGGTCGTATCACCGGTGCGGGCGACCCAGGCCCGCGCCACCGCTGTCGGACCCGGGGCCATCCCGGTGACGCCCGGCAGCGTGTCGCCGGCCTCGATCAGGGCGTCCACCAGTGCGGTGGCGGCCTCCTCGTCGAGTTCCGGCACGAGCAGGAGGTGCGGGGGCGTCCAGGTCGCGACCCACTGCGGTGGCGCACCGGCGCGATCGCGGAGCAGCGCCCACACCGCGTCCGGTTCGGTGGGCAGGATGCCGTCGGCTCTCTGGCTGACGACCGTCGCGAGGTGGTTGTGGCGTACCGGATCGCGGGTCAGCCACCCAGCAGCGGCAGGGGCGAAAGCGGACAGGCCGATCGGACCGCGGAGCAGTTCACAACGCACCCTGCGATCCTGGTGCGCCGCGCGCCCTTGTGCACGCAATTAGCGATCGTGCCCCCGCTCAATGGCGGGGAGAGCGGCAGTGGCTAAGGCTGGACGACCGGGTTGCCCGCGGAGTGGTCGGCCGGGCCTGCGCAACCCTCGGCAGCCACCCCGAGCAGGAACACCGCGACGATGCCGCCGCCGACCGTCATCATCGCCCGGCGCATGGGCAGCGAACCCGGGCCGCGGACGCGCACCGCTGCCGCGACGACCGCAACCAGTACCAGGAGGCCGAGCAGCGGTCCCCACATCGGGTCGACGAGGTCCGTAAGCCCTGCACCTCCCAACCCGTCCGCCCGCGAGCGGAGTCCGGCCAATGGCCTGACCCAGCCTGCCACGTCCGGCGCCCCGAAGCGAACGCCGCGCCGCCCGGAGCGGGCGCAAACCCGATCGCCCTCCGAACTAGGATTCACACCGTGACCACAGAGCCCGATACCCAGGCACCGCTGAGGCCGTCGACCGAGCTGTCGACCAAGTACACGCCGGCGGAGGTAGAGGGGCCGCTCTACGAGCGGTGGGTCGAGGCCGGCTACTTCACTCCGGACTCGTCCAGCGACCGGCCGCCGTACTCGATCGTGATCCCGCCGCCGAACGTGACCGGCACCCTGCACCTGGGTCACGCTCTCGACCACACGCTGATGGACGCGCTGACCCGGCGCCGCCGGATGCAGGGGTACGAGGTGCTCTGGCTGCCGGGCATGGACCACGCCGGCATCGCCACCCAGAACGTGGTCGAGCGGGAACTGGCGAAACACGAGGGCAAGTCGCGTCACGACCTCGGTCGCGAAGCGTTCGTCGAGCGCGTGTGGAGGTGGAAGGAAGAGTCCGGCGGCAAAATCACCGGCCAGATGCGCCGGCTCGGTGACGGCGTCGACTGGACCCGGTCGCGGTTCACGATGGACGAGGGTCTGTCCCGCGCGGTCCAGACGATCTTCAAGCGGCTCTACGACGACGACCTGATCTACCGCGCCGAGCGCATCATCAACTGGTGCCCGCGGTGCCAGACCGCGCTGTCGGACATCGAGGTGGAGCACGCCGACGACGAGGGTGAGCTCGTCAGCATCCGGTACGGCGAGGGCGAGAACTCGATCGTCGTCGCGACGACCCGGGCCGAGACCATGCTCGGCGACACCGCCGTGGCCGTGCACCCCGACGACGAGCGGTACGCGCACCTCATCGGCACGGAGGTCGAGCTGCCGCTCACCAACCGGCGCATCCCGATCATCGCGGACGAGCACGTCGATCCGAGCTTCGGAACCGGCGCGGTGAAGGTGACCCCGGCGCACGACCCGAACGACTTCGAGATCGGCCAGCGGCACGGCCTGCCGAACATCACGGTGCTGGACGAGAAGGCGGTCATCACCGCGCCCGGCCCGTTCTTCGGCCTGGACCGGTTCGAGGCCCGCCCGGCCGTGGTCGCCGCGTTGCGCGAAGACGAGCGGATCGTCGCCGAGAAGCGCCCCTACGTGCACGCGGTCGGGCACTGCTCGCGCTGCGACACGGTGGTGGAGCCGCGCCTGTCGCTCCAGTGGTTCGTGAAGGTGGAGACCCTGGCCAAGGAGGCCGGTGACGCCGTGCGCGACGGCCGGGTGGCGATCCACCCGCCGGAGCTGGCGAAGCGGTACTTCGACTGGGTCGACAACATGCACGACTGGTGCATCTCTCGCCAGCTCTGGTGGGGTCACCGCATCCCGGTGTGGTACTCGCCCGACGGTGAGGTGCGCTGCGTCGGTCCGGACGAGGAGCCTCCGGGTCCGGAATGGACGCAGGACCCGGACGTGCTCGACACCTGGTTCTCGTCCGGGCTGTGGCCGTTCTCCACGCTCGGCTGGCCGGACGACACCGCCGACCTGAAGAAGTTCTATCCGACCAGCGTGCTGGTGACCGGCTACGACATCATCTTCTTCTGGGTCGCCCGGATGATGCTGTTCGGCCTCTACGCGATGAAGGACACCGGACAGCCGTCCCAACCTTTCGATGTCGTGGCGCTGCACGGTCTCGTCCGCGACAAGTACGGCAAGAAGATGTCGAAGTCGCGCGGCAACACGGTCGACCCGATCGAGTGGATGGACGCCTACGGCTCGGACGCCCTGCGCTTCATGCTGGCCCGCGGCGCGAACCCCGGGTCGGACCAGGCGTCCAGCGAAGAGTGGGTGGCCGGCGCCCGGAACTTCTGCAACAAACTCTGGAACGCCACCCGGTTCGCGCTGCTCAACGGCGCGCAGGCCAAGGAGCTGCCGAGCGATTCGTCGGCCTTGTCCATCCCCGATCGATGGATCCTCTCCCGCCTGCACACCGTGCTCGCGGAGGTCGACGACCTGTACGAGCGGTACGAGTTCGCGAAGCTCACCGACCTGCTGTACCACTTCGCGTGGGACGAGGTCTGTGACTGGTACGTGGAGCTGGCGAAGCCGGAGCTGGCGGCCGGAGGCACCCAGGCGGAGACCACCCGCGCGGTGCTCGGCCACGTGCTCGATCGGCTGCTCCGGGTGCTGCACCCGGTGACGCCGTTCGTCACCGAGGCGCTCTGGACGGCGCTGACCGGGCGGGAGTCGGTGGTCATCGCCGAGTGGCCGACGGCCGACCCGACCCGGCACGACCCGGCCGCCGAGGCGGAGATCGAGGCGTTCCAGCGGGTGGTGACCGAGATCCGCCGCTTCCGCTCGGACCAGGGCCTGAAGCCGACGCAGCGGGTGCCTGCCCGGCTCGACGGCCTGGACGTCGTCGGACTCACCGCGCACGAGAACCTGATCCGGTCGCTCTCCCGGCTCGACGCCCCGACCGAAGGCTTCGCGCCGTCGGCGTCGGTGTCGATCGGTGGGTTCCCGGGCTCCGCGCAGGTCGACGTGGCCGTCGACACCTCCGGGACGATCGACGTCGCGGCCGAGCGTCGTCGTCTGGAGAAGGATCTGGCGGCGGCGGAGAAGGAGCGGGCGCAGAACAGCGGGAAGCTCGGCAACGAGGCGTTCCTCGCCAAGGCGCCGGACGCCGTGGTGGCGAAGGTGCGGGAGCGGCTGGCCGCCGCCGAGGCCGATCTGGTTCGGCTCGAGGCTCAGCTCGGCGCGCTGCCTTCGGCGTGAGCACCGCGGCCGCGCGCCACCGGGCGGCCAGAACGTCGTGGTTCCGCTCCGCTACAGCCGGAGCGGAACGCGGCACGAGAACGGGAGCGCATCGTGGTGAGCAAGGGCCGTCCGACGGGCAAGAGCGGCGTCGACGAGCGCGCCGCGGAGGAAGCCGCGGAACTGGCCCGGGCCGAGGCGGGGCTCAACGCCCGCGGCCCGGGCCGGATGGTGCCCGATCGCGACCGCATCGTCGCGCTGCTCGACCTGCTCGGTAACCCGCAGCGTGCCTACCCGGCTATCCATCTCACCGGCACCAACGGCAAGACCTCGACGGCCCGGATGGTCGACAGCTTGCTCAAGGCGTTCGGTCTGCGCGTCGGGCGGTACACCAGCCCGCACCTGGAGTCGGTCACCGAGCGGATCTCGCTGGACGGCGAGCCGATCCCCGCCGGGAAGTTCGCGGCGGCCTACGACGAGGTCGCGCCGATGGCCGACCTGCTGGACGCCAAGAACCTGCAGGGCGGCGGAGACCCGGTCACCTACTTCGAGTTCACCACCGCGATGGCGTTCGCCGCGTTCGCGGACGCACCGGTGGACATCGCGGTGGTGGAGGTCGGGCTGGGCGGCGAGTGGGACGCGACGAACGTCCTGGACGCGGGCGTCGCGGTCGTCACCCCGATCAGCCTGGACCACGCCGCGCTGCTCGGCGGAACCATCGCGAGCATCGCGACCGAGAAGGCCGGCATCATCCACGAGGGCGCCAGCGTGATCACCGCGGTGCAGCCGGCCGAGGCGATCGAGCCGCTGATCTCCCGCGCGGCGTCGGTCGGGGCGTCGGTCGCCCGCGAGGGCGTGGAGTTCGGCGTGCTGGACCGGGCCATCGCGGTGGGGGGCCAGCAACTCCGGCTGAAGGGCCTGGCCAGCGAGTACGAGGACATTTTCCTACCGCTGCACGGAGCCCACCAGGCACAGAACGCGGTGGTGGCGCTGGCGGCGGTGGAGGCGTTCCTCGGCGCCGCTCCCGGACGGATGCTCGCCGCCGACGCCGTCCGCGAAGGTTTCGCGGCGGTGCGGTCGCCCGGCCGTCTGGAGCGCCTGCGTACGTCGCCGACCGTGTTGGTGGACGCCGCCCACAACCCGGCGGGCATGACGGCGACCGTGCAGGCGATGGCGGAGGCGTTCGCGTTCCGGAAGCTCGTCGCGGTGGTCGCGGTCCTCGACGACAAGGACTACCGGGGGATGCTGGAACTGCTCGAGCCGGTCGCGGACGCGATCGTGGTGACCGAGAACTCGTCCCCGCGCCGGCTGTCGGTCGACGCGCTGGCCGCGGAGGCGGTCGACGTGTTCGGCGCCGATCGGGTCGACGTCGCGACCCGGCTCGACGACGCGATCGAGTCGGCGGTGACGATCGCCGAGGAGGACGACGCCGGCGACGCCCCGCTGGCCGGGGCCGGCGTGCTGGTCACCGGCTCGGTCGTCACCGCCGCAGATGCACGGAAGCTGTTGGCCCGATGAGCGCTGTGCACCCGACGAGCGAGGGTGCCCGGCGAACGGAGGTACCGGTGTCCGACGAGCCCGAGAACCCGACGTCCGACGGCCCCCCGCCGTCCACGCAGGCTCCGGAGGAAGCGGCGCCACCGTCGGGGTTGAAGAACCCCGACGCGGCGGTGCGCGGCGTCGGTGCGGCCACGCTCGGCCTGGAGTTCCTCGTCCTCCTGCTCGCGATCCAGCCGCTCCGGCTGCTGCTTCCGGATGCCTCGGCCGCCGCGTCCGGCCTGGCGGCCGGGCTCGCCCTGCTCTGCCTCCTCGCCGCCGGCCTGCTCCGGTACCGCTGGGCCTGGCAGGCGACGACGGTCCTGCAGGTCGTGGTCGTGCTGACCGGCATCGTGCATTGGATGCTCGGGGCAGTTGGCCTCATTTTCCTGCTGGTGTGGATCTATGTCCTCAACGTCCGGAAAACCGTGCTTGGTAGCGGTAAGTAGTCGCTCGTTCTCGCTGAGTGAAATGGAGTGACTCGCGCGTAGGCGCCATCACCATCCGTTAATCGGATATCTCGCCGAGTAACGGAAATACTCACCGTTCAGACGCAACGTCCGGTCGGCTCTCGGCGTCTAATAGGTGTGCTAGGAAACTCGCCCGCATCCGGGCCGCCATGTCGAATCCGTAGCGTTCGAGTGGCTTTCCGTAATCGGTGACCGCGATGCCTGATCGCCTCCTTAAGTCCACGTCGAGTGGACGTGGGGAGGCGTTCGTGGTGTCCGCTCTCTGACTCCTCGATGCCGCGTGACCTGGCAGAATGTGCTGCGAACCGGGATCGGCGAGGGAATGGACGAGCCTACCTTCCGAATCTGAGCCGCTACGCCCGGTAATTCTTGTCATCGTCTGTACGAACCGAACCGTGCGAGTTGACGTCTGTGGATTAAGACGCACGACCCGTATCGGATCTGTACCGGCGAGCCCAGTTCCGTCGAACAGTTGAGGTTGTATGTCAGATAGGTGACTTCACATTAACCGCGCTGTCCGTGATGACCGTTTGACCCCTTCCTGACCGTCCGAAAGATGAGCTAAGTGGGGCGGAAGTCGTGCTTGTCGGTTTCGTTGACGTCTTTGAGATATCGCTTAAGGTGCACACGTGGAATCAGGGCTGAATTCCGATACTCAGCAGGTCGAGGTCTTACCTGAGGAGATCGTCGCCGTACCGGTCTTCGTCGACTCGACCGGTAAGCGCAAGCGACGGTTCCGGACCCTCGGCTTCGTCGCGGGCGGTGTCGGGGTCGCGTACGCGGCCATGCTCGGACTGAGCTTCGCGGGCGGGCCGATCGCCCCCAACTCGCTGCTCCCGGTTCCCGGCATGCCGACCGCCGCACCGCTGGCCAACACCGAGCCCGAGAGCTCGATGTCCGCGGTCAGCGACGAGGAGATCGCCCGCGAGGACGGCGGTGACGGTGGCGACGGCGAGGATCGCATCGCCAGCACCTCCACGCCCCGACCGGGCGCCACGGTGACTCCCAAGCCGGGCCAGCCGACGCCCAAGCCGAGCGCCACCAAGCCGACGACGAAGCCTCCGGCGGTCAAGCCCACCACGAAGCCTCCGGCGGCGACCCCGACGACCAAGCCGCCGGTGAACCCGCCGCCGTCGAACCCGCCGCCGTCGAACCCCCCGCCGTCGAACCCCCCGCCGTCGAACCCGCCGCCGGCCGACCCGCCGCCGTCGAACCCCCCGCCGTCGAACCCGCCGCCCGCGAACCCGCCGCCGGCTGACCCGCCCGCGGGCGGAGGCGGCGGATCCCAGACGAGCGCGCCGGCCGACCCGCCGGCGACGACCTCGGCACCCATCAAAACCGCGACCCCAGAGTCCTCCACGGAGAGCTGACCGAGATGCAGCCTGGGCAATACGGCCGCGTCCCGCAGCCCACCCAGTACCCCCAGCCGGCGCAGTACCCGCCGCAGCAGCGCTACCCGCAGCCGGGCGGTCCCGCCGGTCCGGGGGTGCCGCAGTTCCCGCAGTCGGGTATGCCCGCGAACCCGCCGACGTTCGGTGACGGCGGTGGCCCCGCAGGCCCGGGTGGCGGTGACGGCGGCGAGGCGCGCAACGTCCCGCCTCGCCCGCGGTTCCTGTTCGTCGCGTTCCTCCTGCTGGTGCTGGTCGCCGTCCTGATGGTGCAGGCGTACGTGCAGGCCCAGGTAGCCACGCCGAAGAACGTCCACAACGCGGGCGCCTCCGACGAGGTTCCGAAGGAGATCCTCAACGGCGGACCGATCATCGACACCACGCACGACAAGCCGTACGAGTACTCGTTACCCGCAAAGCACATCGCGCTGACGTTCGACGACGGGCCCGATCCGGAGTGGACGCCGAAGATCCTCGACCTGCTCAAGCAGTACAAAGTGCGGGCCACGTTCTTCGTCGTCGGTTCCGCGGTCACCGAACACCCGGACCTCGTCGAGCGGATGGTCGACGAGGGCCACGAGGTCGGCATCCACAGCTTCACCCACCCCGAGATGTCCGAGATGAGCGCCTGGGAGCGCAAGCTCCAGTACTCCCAGACGCAGATGGCGATCGTCGGCGCGGCCGGCGTCACCACGTCGTTGCTGCGCTTCCCGTACTCCTCGCAGCCCGACGCGATCGACAACGTGTACTGGCCGATCGTGGTGGAGGCCGGAAAGCTCGGCTACCTCAACGTCGTCAACGACACCGACAGCAGGGACTGGGCGAAGCCGGGTCCGGAGAAGATCGTCGAGAACGCCTACCCCAAGAAGGGGCAGGGCGCCGTCTCGCTGTTCCACGACGCCGGTGGCGATCGTGAGCAGACGATCGACGCGATGAAGATCATGCTGCCCAAGTTCACGGAGGAGGGGTACAAGTTCGTCACCGTCGGTGAGGGCCTCAAGCTCTCTCCGGATTGGGACGCGGGCGACGGCAGCACGTTCAACGCGATGCAGCCGGCGACGTCGGGTGAGATCTGGCGCGGCAAGGCCATGATCTGGGTCGTCCAGGCGTCCGGCTGGTTCGTCAAGGGCCTGGTGGCGATGCTGACGATCGTCGGTGTGCTGACGCTCGCCCGCCTGGTGCTGATGCTCGTGCTGGCCACGGTCCACGCCCGCAAGCGAAGGGCGAAGAGCTTCCGGTGGGGACCGGAGTTCCTCGAGCCGGTCTCGGTCGTGGTGCCGGCCTACAACGAGAAGGAAGGCATCGCTGCGGCGGTCAGATCGCTCGCGACCAGCAACTACCCGATGGTCGAAGTCATCGTGGTCGACGACGGGTCGAGCGACAACACCGCGGAGATCGCCGAGAGCCTCGGCTTCGCCAACGTCCGGGTCGTCCGGGTGCCGAACGGCGGTAAACCCGCGGCGCTGAACATCGGCACCGCGTGGGCGCGCGCCGACATCATCGTCATGGTCGACGGCGACACGATCTTCGAGCCGGACTCGGTCTACGAGCTCGTGCAGCCGTTCGCCGACCCGCGCGTCGGCGGCGTGGCCGGCAACGTGAAGGTCGGTAACCGGCAGAGCATCGTCGCCCGGTGGCAGCACATCGAGTACGTCATCGGCTTCAACCTCGACCGGAGGATGTACGACATCCTCCAGTGCATGCCGACTATCCCCGGCGCGATCGGCGCGTTCCGCCGAGAGGCGCTCAACGACGTCGGCGGGGTGTCGCACGAGACGCTCGCCGAGGACACCGACCTGACGATCGCGATGGGCCGCGCCGGCTGGAAGGTCGTCTACGAGGAGAAGGCGCGCGCTTGGACCGAGGCGCCGTCGACGATCCAGCAGCTGTGGCGACAGCGCTACCGCTGGAGCTACGGCACCATGCAGGCGATGTGGAAGCACCGCCATGCGGTGGTGGAGAAGGGTCCGTCGGGCCGGTTCGGCCGGTTCGGGCTGATCTTCCTCGGCATCTTCCAGGTCGGCCTGCCGCTGTTCGCGCCGCTGATCGACGTCTTCGCGCTCTACGGTCTGGTCGCCTACGACGCCACGCTGTCGATCCTCGCGTGGGTCGGAATGCTGGCGCTCCAGTTCTTCCTGGCGGTCTTCGCCTTCAAGCTGGACAAGGAGAAGCTCGGTCCGCTCTGGTCGCTACCGGCGCAGCAGTTCGTGTACCGGCAGCTGATGTACGCGGTCATGATTCAGTCGGTGGTCACGGCCCTGACCGGTGCCCGGCTGCGGTGGCACAAGCTGCACCGCACGGGCCTCACCGCGCCCGGCCAAAGCTGATCGAACGACGAAGGGCTCCCCGGACGCGCGCCGGGGAGCCCTTCGTCGTGTAGTGCACCGACTCTGCGTGGCAGAGTGTCGGCGTGAAGGTGCTCGTGGTCGAGGACGACGCCGACCTGGGATACGCGGTCGCGGCGGCGCTCCGGGGCGCCGGGCTCGCCGTCGACCTGGTGGGGGACATCCCGGCGGCGGACGAGGCGGTTCTGATCAACGCATACGCCTGTGTGGTGTTCGACCGGATGCTCCCGGCCGGCGACAGCGTCGAGTACGTGGCCGAGCGTCGTCGGCAGGGTTGGACCACACCGGTGCTGTTCCTGACCGCGCGGGACAGCGTGGCCGACCGGGTCGCCGGCTTCGAACACGGTGGGGACGATTACCTGGTCAAGCCGTTCGCGGTAGCCGAGCTCGTCGCCCGGGTCCTGAGCCTGGGCCGTCGGTCGCTGGCCAGCGGTCCACCGGCCGCGCCGGTGCTGCGGGTCGCCGACCTGGAGATCGACGTCCCGCGACGGCAGGTGCGGCGCAGCGGTGTGCTGCTGACGCTCACCGCGAAGGAGTTCGCGGTGCTCGAGCTGTTCGCGAACCACGCCGGGGAGGTGATCAGCCGTAGCACGCTCATCGAGCACTGCTGGGACGCGATGGCCGAACCGATGTCGAACGTCGTCGACGTGCTGGTGCGGCAGCTCCGGCGGAAACTCGGCGGGCCGCAGCTGATCCACACCGTGCGCGGCGCCGGCTACCTGCTCGGGGACGACCCGGCCGAGGGCGCAGACGACCGGATCGTCGGCTGACCGTGGTCGCGATGCCGCCGGTGGAGTCCCCGGTGCCCGCACGGCCGCCGGGACGACGCCTGGGCCGGTGGCTTCGACGTCGCCGGCCGCCGCAGCAGGGGCCGGTGGGAGTCCGCCGGTCGCTGCGGCTCCTGCGCTGGCGCCTGACCGTCCTCTACACGGTCGTGGCGGCGTGCGGGCTGGTCGCGCTGGCCACGCTCGCGGTGAACACCGACACCCATCTGCGGGAGACCCGGCTAGACAACGCGATGGAGACCCGAGCGCGGACCGCGGTGGCTCTCCTCTACTTCACCGACTCCGGCATCCAACTCCAGGACATCGCGCAGGACGAGGTGGGGACCGGCTCCCCGCAACTGGCCGTGCTCCTCGGCACGCCACCGGTGCGGTCGGTGTTCGCCAGCAGCGCCCCGGCGCTGCCGGTGCGGGCTTCCCACCTGCACGGTGTGGCGGCGGAGGCGGTGGACGCGGGCACGATCGTCCGGGCCGAGGGCCGCGACGACCACGGCGACCCGACCCGTCTGCTCGCTGCACCCCTCTACGACAACGAGGGCGACGCCGCGGGCGCGGTGGTCGTCGTCGGTGACCCGACCGAGGGGCGCGACGAGCACGAGAAGCTCGTGGCCGCGTTGATCCTCGGCTGCGTGACGCTCGTGACGCTGGCGGCGCTGGCCGGTCACGCCCTCTCCGGACGCAGCATGCGGCCCGCGGTCGACGCACTGGAGCGGCAGGAGGCGTTCCTCGCCGACGCCGCCCACGATCTGCGGACACCGGTGGCGACGCTCCGGACGTTGGCGGAGGCTGCTCTCGCCGACCCGGGACAGCGCTCCGACCTGCTTCCTCGCGCGGTCGTGCTCTCCGCCCGGATGGGGGACATCATCGACGACCTGCTGACCCGGGCGCGGCTCAACGCGGGCGTCCAGCACCTGAACAAGGAGCTGCTCCGCCTCGACCAGCTGGTCGAGAGCGTCGTCGACCAGCTGGCCGACCCGGTGGGTGGGCCCGGCGCCCGCGACCGGATCACGTTCACCGCCGAGGAGTGCACGGTCCGCGCCGACGCGCACCTGGTGACCCGGGCGGTCGCCAACCTGATCGAGAACGCGCTGCGGCACGGGCACGAGCCCGGCGTCCCGGCCGAGGTGGACGTGGTCGTGCGGCGGCCCGGACGGGTGACGGTCAGCGACCGTGGCCCCGGCGTGGACCCCGCGGTCGCGTCCGCGCTGTTCGGCCGGTTCCAGAGCAACGGCGGGTCGATCGGCCTCGGACTCTCGATCACGCTCTGGGCCGCCGACCTGCACGGTGGGACGTTGACCGCGGCGCCGCGGCCGGGCGGCGGCGCGGTCTTCGACTTCTCGCTACCGGCCTGATCGTCCCGTTACCGGTCGGAGCCGTGACGCGGAGGCCACCCCGCATCGTCGAAGGACTGTCCTTCGCCGCGAGCTGAGCCGGCCGGGTCGGCGCCGCTCTCGTCGTCCGGACGCTGCGGATCGGGAACCCGCGCCCCGCCGTCGTACGCACTGCTGCGGTAGACGCCAGGGGATCCGGACGCGGTGGGCTGGTACCGCACGTCCGGCCAGTCGGACCGATGATCCATCCGGCTGCCGGACGACTCCGGACCGGCCACCGGGGTGAGTGCCACCGTGTGGTCGTTCACGTTCGCGGCCACCGGCTCGGGCTGTGCGGCGGGAACGGGCTCCGGCGCAGGGGCCGGCGAGCCGCCCTTCTTCCCCAGGTCCTTCGGGAGCAACTGCGGACGACGCTGCGCGGCGACGTCCTCGATCCAGCCGAACGCGAACATGCCCAGGATGGTCAGCAGGACCGCGATCACCGCGCACAGGCCGGTGCCGACCGTCCCGCCCCACCTCCAGACGTCGATCTTCTCGCCGACCGGGTAGCTCAGCTCGATCGCGACGTTGTGCCAGAGGTAGATCACCATCGCGCGGCCGTTGACGATCGTGATCAACCGGTCGAGGACCCTGTGGTCGCCAACCCAGCTGAACGTCGGTGCGAAGCGCAGCAGGATCAGCACGATGCCGAACGAGTAGAACGCCTGACCCTCCGGGATCAGGTTGAAGTCGTAGCTGTTCTCCACCTGGTGCGTCAGAGCCCAGAAGGTCGCGCCTCCAGCGAGAACCAAGCCGAACGTGACCACCGCCCAGACCGGGATCTTCTTGACCATGCCCTCGCGATGCGCGAAACCGAGCAGCCACAGCGAGAGGAATGTGAAGCCGTCCATCAGGCCGCCCTCGGCGATCTCGCCACCCCAGCCGAACGTGACGCTGCCGAGGCCGACGCCGACCATCACCGCGAGCGGGAGCGCGATCATCGTCTTCGGGTACCACCGGAACAGGATCAGCAGCAGCGGCGAGAGCAGGATGAACCAGACGATGCTCCGCAGGTACCAGAGCGGCTCGGTCAGCGACTGGGCCCACTCGGACCCGGGCGGGTCACTGAGCGGGAAGATCCAGAAGACCAGGCGCCACAACGCCGGACGCTCGTCGGACGGCCAGCCGTGCCAGAACATGAGCGGGACGCCGATGAGCCCCGCCAGCCACAGCACCGGCAGGAGACGCTGGAGGCGGTTCTTGAGGGTCTGCAGCGCTCCGCGGTCGAGCGAGCGGACCATCAGGGAGCCGGAGATCGCGAAGAGTAACCCCATGGCGGGCCAGAAACCGAGCCACGCCTGCGTCGAGAAGATGTGGTAGACGACCACCCACACGATGCAGAGGAATCGGAGAACGTCGAAGTACCGGTCCCGGCCACCAGTGGCGGCGCGTGCGGATGTGGTTCGTGTGGTCACCGGCCCATGATCGCCTTCTCATCGAGCGCGCATGGTTAGTTGGACAACATAAGTCCCGCGCGCGGTGTGCCTGATTCACGACAGATATTGAATATTCGTGCAGCTAACGCCGTACATCCCCGGGTGAGAGTGCTCGTCTCGAACGGGCTACGGAGAGTAACTTTCAGCGCTGTGTCCGATTGCGGTTACGGTCCGGGTAGTCGTCGGGATCGGGGTAGTCAGGCCCGCGGCGCGGCTCGGTGGGACGGGATCGGGGGACCGCGCCGTACTCCGGCGGGTAGGGGTTGCGTGGGGCTCGCGGTGGCGGAGCGGGACGGTGCCGGGGGTCGTGCTGGGGCACGCCGTAGGCCGGGTCCTGGGGAACGTCGTACCGCGGGTCGCGGCGGTAGGGCCGGGCGTGCCGCGGGGGTTGGCCGGCGCCGGCATAAGGGTCGTACGGCCTCTCCGCCCCGTGCGGCGGCCCGGTCTGCCCGTTGGGGGCCTCGGACCCGTGCCGCGCCCGAGGTCCGTAGGAGGCGTCGGGCCCGTAGCGCGCTCCGGGGCCCGCCGGCGCGGCGGCGACCGGCGATGCGCTCTCCGGCGTGGTCGGCGAGGACGGCTGGACCGAGATCGCGGGCGCTCTCGTCTTGCCCGGCACCAGCTCGGGCTTGCGTCGAGCGGCGACGTCCTCGATCCACCCGAACAGCAGCACCGCGACGCCGATCAACGCCCAGGCCAGCGGGAACCACACGTACCAGGGGTAGAGGCCGATGCGATCGGTGAAGCCCAGCGCCAGGGCCAGGGCCGCGTTGTGCCAGAGATAGATCGTCACCGCGCGCGAGTTGAAGATCGTGATGATCCGGTCGATCACGCGGTGGCGCTGGAGCCACTCCATCCGCGACGAGTACCGCATCAGGATGAAGACGACGCCGAACGAGTACAGCGCCAACGTGAGGCTGCTGTTCTCCACGAACCACGTCTGCTGGCCCTCCTCGAGGGCCTGCGCGTTACCCGGCCCCGCGAGCCAGGCGATCCCGGCCAGCGCGACCGCGCCACCGATCGCGAACAGCGCAGGCAGGGGCAGCCGCTTGATGATGCCCTCGGCGTGGGCGAAGCCGATCAGCCAGCAGCCGAGATAGACCAACACGTCGTTGAGCGCGCTGCCCCACCAGTCCTCCAGCGGCAGGATGCCGAACTCGGCGAGCACGAGCAGCGCGAACGGCACCGCGAACACCACCCACGGGGCCTTGCGGAACGCCTTGAGCAGGAGCGGCGAGAGCGCGACGAACCAGAGGTAGGTCTTGAGGTACCAGAGAACGCCCCACGCCGTCTCGCCCCACTCGCTACCGGGCGGGTCGCTCACCGGGAGGAGCCAGAACACCAGCTGCCACACCGGGATCGGGTCGCCGTCGGCGTCCACCCAGTAGGAGGGCGCGCCGTCGTGCCAGATCATCAGCGGGATCCAGATCGCACCGAACGCCCACACCACCGGCAGCAGGCGGCGGTACCGGTTCTTGACCGCCTGGAGCGGCGACTTGTCGATCGACCGCACCATCAGCGTCCCGGCCAGCGCGAACATGATGCCCATCGCCGGGAACCAGGGGAACCAGGCAAAGCCGAACGCGTGATAGGTGACCACGCGGATGATCGCGACCGCTCGCAGCGTGTCGAGGTAGCGGTCTCGACCCTTCACGGCGGCGGCTTTCGGCGCAACGGCAATTCCGGACACGAGCACATGCTCCGCAGGTGACATGAAGATTCGATGAGGCGGACAGCCCTTCGCTGTGTCGCGAGTTGCTCGAAAGGGCTGAAAGAGGGCAGAACGTCTCCGACTCGGGGGCGTATGAGAGCGGCATCACGCGGGCGGTACCCTCCGGTAACGGGTTGGTTCGCGTCCGCTTCCGGTGTTCACTCCCCGGTCGCCCACCCCGACGAAGCTATCCGCCGGGTGTCGCGACGCCCGGCCGAACGAGGAGTCATCCTGTGTCCGAGCGCACGCTGGTCCTGATCAAGCCCGACGCCGTCCGCCGCGGCCTGGTCGGGGAGGTGCTCGGACGGTTCGAGCGCAAAGGGCTGACGATCGAGGCGATGAACCTGCGGTCGGTCGACACCGCTCTCGCGGACGAGCACTACGCCGAGCACCTCGAGCAGCCGTGGTACCCGGGGCTGCGCGACTTCATCACGTCCGGGCCGCTAGTGGCCCTGGTCCTCTCCGGTGACCAGGCGATCTCCGTGGTCCGCGGCCTGCTCGGCGCGACCGACGGACGGAAGGCCGCCGCCGGGACGATCCGCGGCGACTACTCGCTCTCCAACCAGCAGAACCTTGCGCACGCGTCCGACTCGCCGGAGTCCGCGGCACGCGAGATCAAGATCTGGTTCCCCGAGGCCTGAGGCCCGCGTTCTGGCGTCGAGCCGGGTTCCACGCGCCCGTGGTGCCCGGTCAGCCGCCTGTCTCCCCGGACGCCCGACGTTCCGGGTCCGGCTGGGGTGCCGGCGAGATCGGCATGACCTCGGCGACGGCGGGGGGCGGCGCCAGGAGCGCCGCGTCCGCGGCCTGGGCAGGCGTCGGACGCGAGGGTCGGCCCGGCAACAGCTCGGGTTTGCGGCGGGCGGCGACGTCCTCGATCCACCCGAACAGCAGCACGGCCAGGCCGATCAGTATCCAGGCGAACGGGAACCAGATGTACCACTGGTAGACGCCGATCTGTCCGAAAATATTGACCGCGATCGCCAATGCGATGCCGTGCCAGAGGAAGATCGTCACCGCGCGGGAATTGAAGACCGTGATGGTCCGGTCCAGCAGCGGAAAGCGCGTCAGCCATTCCATTCGGAAAGAAAAGCGCATCAGAATGAAAACGGTGCCGAAATAGAAGAGCCCGATCGCCAGGTTGCTGTTCAGCAGTGACCACGGGCTCTCGCCGAGTGTTGCGGCGTCCGCGTTGCCCGGGCCGACCAGCCAGGCGATGCCGGAGAGAGCGACCACCCCGCCGATCGCCAGCAGGGTCGACAGACGCATTCGCTGGAGCATTCCCTCCGCCCGGGCGAATCCGATCAGCCAGCAGCCGAGATAGGTCAGCGCATCGCTGATCGAAGCTCCCCACCAATCCCGAATCGGGAGAACCTCGGTTTCGATGAGAGTCAAGAGGACGAAAGGCGCGGCCATCGTCGCCCAGGGCAGTTTCCGGAAGGCCGGTAGCAGCAGCGGCGACAACGCGACGAACAGCAGGTACGTCTTGATGTACCAGAGAACGCCCCAGCCGATCACACCCCAGGCGCTACCTACCGGATTGCCCACCGGAATCAACCAGAACACCAGTTGCCAGCTCGGTACCGAGTCGCCGTCGGCGTCGGTCCATTGACTGGGCGGACCGTCGTGCCACATCATGACCGGAACCCATATGGCACCAAAAACCCATAGGACAGGTAGGAGACGCCGAAGGCGATTGACGAGGGTTCGCGAAACGGACTTGTCCAACGAGCGAACCATCAGCGATCCCGCGAGGGCGAACATGATGCCCATCGAGGGAAGCCATTTGAACCACATGATCGGGGACGCGTGGTACGCGACCACCCGAAAGAGAGCTAATGCGCGGAGTGTGTCGAGGTATCGGTCACGCCCCGGATGCGTGGCGGTGTTCGGCGTAGGTGCCGAGTCCGTCGAAGGCATGCCCTCATACTGGCGCAGCCCCGCGACGTACCGCTGCGCCAGGGCGACGTGAGAATTTCGACGCCACGAATTCTGGCGTTAGGTCGACGGAATTCGGCACGCTTGGCGACTGGTTGAACGCGTAAGAAACTGCTAGTTATTCGCTACCTACTCTCTGTTGCGACCGCGTTTCTGACTTCCGCCCTCATGTTTCGGACGCCGGGTCAGTCCCCGCCGCGGTGACGGCGCCGCTCCGGCGGGCGCGCTCCGGAGCGTCCTGCCCGGGGAACGCCGACCATGCGAGCTCGCGGACGAGCTGCGGCGCAGGCGTGATCCGGACGTCGGAGCCGGCGATGCCGACAGCGTGGGCGACCCGGATCGGGCGGCACTGCTCGGCCGGTATCTGGTCCGCGCGGAGCAGCCGCAGCGCCCACGGGTCCGCTACTGCCGTCCCCGCCGCCGCGTCGCCGGTCGGGCTGCCCGCCACGCCGGCCGTCGGCGTGACCGTCGCTGCGGCCGAGGCGGACGCGCCTGGCCGCGGGCGCGATGCGGACGCCCGACGCTCGGGCAGGCGCGGCAGTAGCGCCGGACGACGTCCGGCGGAGAGGTCCTCCACCCAGCCGAGCGCCAGGACGCCCACGCCGATCAACACCAGTGCGATCCCGCAGCAGGCCGCCATGCCGCCGGCCGCTCCGAGCGACCAGACCTCGATCGCCGTCCCGATCGGGAAGCTCAGCGCCAGCGCGACGTTGTGCCACAGGTACAGCACCATCGCGCGCCGGTTGACGACCAGCACCAGCCACGCCACCGGCTGATACGGCCACCACCGGCGCTCCAGCCCGGCCCAGCGCGGTGCCGCGCGGAGCAGGAACAGCACGGTCCCGGCGGAGAACAGCAGCTGGGCCAGCGGAATCGAGTTGAGGTCGAGGGACCGGTCGGCGCCGGCCGGGTGGGTGAGTGCCCAGGCGACGCCGGCGAGCGTCAGCACTGCCCCGCCGACCAGGACGGTCCGCCGACGGGCGTTCGCGATCCACTCGTCCCGGTGGGCGAAGCCGAGCAGCCAGCACGGCAGGTACACCGATGCGTCCTGGACCACCGCACCGAGCTGCTCGCCGAGCGTCCACACATCGAACAGGCCGGTGCCGATCGCGACGGCCACCGTGACCGGAACCAGGACCGTCAGTCGCGGGAAGCGCCGGAAGACCGGCAGCAGGACCGGCGAGAGCAACAGCAGCCAGAGGTAGGTGCGCAGGTACCAGAGCACCTCGGTCAGCGCGCCAGCCCACGGCGCGCCGGGCGGGTCGGCGATCGGCACCACCCAGAACAACAGCTCCCAGCCGGTCTCCGGACGCCAACCCAGGCCCAGCATGAGCGGCACGGTCAGCAGCGCGGTGACCCAGAACGGCAGCAGGAGGCGCCGGAGCCGGGTGGCCACCGCGCGCCGGGTGGACGCGTCGAGCGAGCGGGCGGTCAGCGAGCCCGCGATCGCGAACAGCAGGCCCATCCGGGGCCAGTACGAGAGCCCCGCCAGCGGGAAAGCGTGGTACAGGACGACGTAGGCGATGCAGCCGGCCCGCAGGACGTCGAAGTATCTGTTCCGGCCTCCGGCCGGAGGCTTCACCGCCTGCGTGCCCGCCTCGGCGGCGGGGGTGACGTGGGCTCGGACGGCGTCGGGTAAGTCGGCAGCGGGCTTTTCGAGAGCTGTTGCGGTCACCGCGCCATGGTGGTTCGGCGTAACCCCGCCGTGGGGGACGCATCATGGCGATCACTGTCAAAAGGGGGTGATCGGGCGGGCCATTGTGACCGGACGGGCAGGCGTGACTCGGATTAACCCGTGTGGTCAGTGGTCGTCCGTGCCGTAACCCTGAAGCGCACGCCGTCAGCGACACCGAGGACATGACGTCGTTCGGCGGCTGGCGCGTACGTGTTTGCGTTAGGCGCGATCGCGGAGGACCTCGAGCGCCTTGTCGGCGTGGACGGACATGCGGAGCTCGCTGCGGATCACGGCGAGCAGACGGCGGTCGACGTCGATGACGAACGTGTGGCGCTTCACCGCCAGTGGGCCGAGGCGGCGCTTCACGCCGTACTCGGCCGCGACGACCCCGCCGATGTCCGACAGCAGTGGGTAGTCGAGGTTGTGACGACCGGCGAACTCCTGTTGGACCTCGACCCGGTCGTTGCTGATCCCGATCCGCTGAGCGCCGACCGCCGCGAACTCCTTGGCCAGGTCACGGAAGTGGCAACTCTCGGCGGTGCAGCCGGGGCTCATCGCGGCCGGGTAGAAGAACAGCACCACCGGTCCGCCCTCGGCCAGCAGCGTGCTCAGCCGGCGGGGCACGCCGTCCTGGTCGGGCAGTTCGAAGTCCGGAGCCAGATCGCCTGTGTCCATCGTCGACCTTCGTCAGTGCGGGTACGTCCTGGCAACTCTCGCAGCCCCGCCGCGCTCCCGCCAGTCGGTGCGGGCAACGCCACGTTCGCGACCGTCCGGATCCGGGCTGACACGTGCGTGGAAACGCCGCGCGGCCCGACCCCGTTCAGGGGCCGGGCCGCGCAGTGGCGTTGGTCAGTCGACGCGGTGGCGACGGCGGCGAC
>NZ_BAAAYN010000043.1:169396-209633 GCF_039536245.1 Cryptosporangium minutisporangium
CCGCGCTCGCTGTGTGCGGCGGCGCCACCGCCGGCGTAGCCGCTGGTGCCGTCGCTGCTGGACGTGTAGACCGACCCGCCGGACCGGCCGCTGCCGGTTCGGCTCCGACCCGCACCGGCCGATCGGCCCGATCCGGCGCCCGCGCCGCGGCCACCGGTGCTCCGGCTTCCCGCCGAGGCGCCCCGGCCGCTGTCTGCCGTGGCGCTCCTAGCGCGCCCACCCTGGCCGGTCCCGCGGCCGCGGGACCCGGCACCAGCACCGGTGCCCCGGCCCCGTCCACCACCGTTGGCGGCGGGTGCCGCCGCGACCGGCGGCGTCACGTACTCCCCGGGCGGTCCGGTCAGCGCGAGGATCTCGGCCGCGCCGGGCCGCACCGACACGGTCGTCGGCGCGATACCGGCCTTGCGGGCCAGTACCCGGACGTCGGACTGCTGGTCGGGCGTCGCGATCGTCACGACCACGCCGTCCGCTCCGGCCCGCGCGGTCCGTCCGGACCGGTGCAGATAGGCCTTGTGCTCGGCCGGCGGGTCGACGTGGACGACCAGCGTGATGTCGTCGACGTGCACGCCGCGCGCTGCGATGTCGGTGGCGACCAGCACTTTCACCGCGCCGGACGTGAACGCGGCGAGGTTCCGCTCGCGCGCGTTCTGCGCGAGGTTGCCGTGCAGGTCCACGGCTGGGACACCGGCGGCGGTCAGCGACCGGGCCAGGCGCCGCGCGCCGCTCTTGGTGCGGGTGAACAGCAGGCTGCGGTCGCGTCCGGACGCGAGCTGCCGGACGACCTCGGCCTTGTTGTCGGCGCCCACCAGGAACACGTGGTGCACCATCGTCGCGACCGGGGCCACCTCCGGGTCGACCGAGTGGGTCACCGGCTTGGTCAGGTAACGGCGGACCAGGACGTCCACACCGTTGTCGAGCGTCGCCGAGAACAGCAGCCGCTGACCGTCGGCCGGGGTGCGGTCGAGCAGACGCTTCACGGACGGCAGGAAGCCGAGGTCGGCCATGTGGTCGGCCTCGTCCAGCACGGTGATCTCGACGCCGCCGAGGTCGCAGTGCCCCATGCGGATCAGCTCTTCGAGCCGGCCGGGGCACGCCACCAGGACGTCGATGCCGCCGGCCAGCGTGCTGATCTGCTTTCCGAGGCCGACGCCGCCGAACACCGTCGTCGTGGTCAGCCCGGTGGCGTCGGCCAGCGGACGAAGCGCAGCGTGCACCTGGGTCGCGAGCTCGCGGGTCGGCACCAGGATCAGTCCGCGCGGACGCCCGGCCCGGCGGCGCGCCCCGGCAGCCGCGAGGCGGCTGACGATCGGAAGCACGAACGCGAGGGTCTTGCCACTGCCGGTGCGTCCGCGGCCGAGCACGTCCTTGCCGGCCAGCGTGTCGGGCAGCGTGGCGGTCTGGATCGGGAACGGCGCCAGGACGCCACCGGCGGCGAGCACGTCGACAGCGGCGGCGGGAACCCCCAGGTCGAGGAACGAGACGCCGGCGACCGGCGCGTCGTTCTCGGGCGCGCGCTGCTGCGGAGCGGTGGGTACGGCGGGGGACTGCGGGGTGGTGATCGATACGGCGGTGGCCTGCGTGGCGTCTGCGGGGCGCTGCCGGGGGCGGCGGCGTCGCGACGGCGTGGTGCGGGCAGGGGCGTGCGACTGCTCGGGTGAGAGCAAAGAAGTCCTTCCAGACGACGGCGTGGCCGTGCTGTGCCGCGGTTCGGCACGGGCATCGACCGCGCGGCACCGACGTGGCGCCGCTCGCGCGGTGACGAAACCTCGCGTCGAGGGCTCGCTACTCTGCGCGCCTCTACACCCGAACCAGCTACGAGGCCGGCCGATTCCGTCGTTCCGCCGCCTACTCTACCGGCAGCGCACGCGAGAATCTCCGGTGCGCTGTCGGTACTCCCGTCTCGCACCGCCGCACCAGCACCGTCGCCGGTTTACCGCCGACGCCGGTGCCGATGCGGGAGTGCGGGTCAGACCGTGAGTGGCGGCGGGGTGTGCGACGTGATCGCGAGCCGGTTCCAGAGGTTGATCGTTCCGATGGCCAGGATCAGATTCGCCAGCTCCTCCTCGGACCAGACCGCGGCGGCTTCCTCCCAGACGTCGTCCGGGACGCCGTGCTCGCCCAGCCGGGTCATCGCGTCGGTCAGCGCCAGCGCGGCCCGCTCCCGGCGGGTGAAGAACGGCGCCTCCCGCCACGCGGCGACCGCGAACAGCCGCCGGCTGTCCTCGCCGGCCCGGCTGGCGTCCCGAGAGTGCATGTCCACGCAGAACGAACAGCCGTTGATCATCGATGCCCGCAGCTTGACCAGCTCGAACACCACCGGGTCGACGACGCTCGCCACGTACTTCTCCAGCCCCAGCACGGCCCGGTAGCCCTGCGGTGCCAGCTCGTGCACGGCGATCCGCGGCTCGATGCCCACCCGGTCCGTGGTCTCTGTAGTCATGTCGCCTCCGTTCGGCTGGACGCCCGCGTGCCGGACGTCCGCAGCGAGGACTCACCGGCGGCGTCGAACGTGACGGCGTGTGACGCAGGTAACTGGTTCGGACAATCTCCGGCGTCGCGCTACGCTGAGTGGACAGGCATCGACCCGGCTATCACCGGTGAGCCTCCGGAAGAACGGCTCCCAGGAGCTCAGTAGAACCGGACGGGAACGGCCCGTCACAGCCGCAACGAGCGGGTTCCCGGTCTCCGGGGATCAAGCGAGGTGGTACCGCGGGCTGCTGCAGCTCGTCCTCGCACACGATGTTCGACCGATCCGTGTGCGAAGGGAAAGAGCCGACCATGGCGTATCCGCAGAACGACCCGAAGAAGCCGGTACCGGCTGCCGCGTCGTTCCCCGAGATCGAGCAGCGAGTGCTCGACCACTGGAGCAGCGACGCCACCTTCAAGGCCAGCATCGACACCCGCCCGGCCGGGGAGAACGGCAGCAACGAGTACGTCTTCTACGACGGCCCGCCGTTCGCCAACGGTCTGCCGCACTA
Source organism: Cryptosporangium minutisporangium (assembly GCF_039536245.1). Taxonomy (NCBI): domain Bacteria; kingdom Bacillati; phylum Actinomycetota; class Actinomycetes; order Cryptosporangiales; family Cryptosporangiaceae; genus Cryptosporangium; species Cryptosporangium minutisporangium. Next base: position 172,375 of record NZ_BAAAYN010000043.1, read on the forward strand.
CGGTCACCTGCTCACCGGGTACGTGAAGGACCTGGTGCCGCGCTACCAGACGATGCGCGGCAAGCACGTCGAGCGTCGGTTCGGCTGGGACACCCATGGCCTGCCGGCCGAGGTCGAGGCCGAGCGTCAGCTGGGCATCTCCACCAAGGCCGAGGTACTCGACCTGGGCATCGCGAAGTTCAACGAGGCCTGTAAGGCCTCGGTGCTGCGCTACACCCAGGACTGGGAGCGGTACGTCACCCGCCAGGCGCGCTGGGTCGACTTCGAGAACGACTACAAGACGCTCGACCTCGACTACACCGAGAGCGTCCTCTGGGCCTTCAAGACCCTCTACGACAAGGGCCTTGTCTACGAGGGCTTCAAGGTGCTGCCGTACTGCTGGCGGTGCGAGACCCCGCTGAGCAACACCGAGACCCGGATGGACGACGTCTACCGGGCTCGGCAGGACCCGGCGGTCACCGTGGCGTTCACGTTGGAGAACGGCGAAAAGCTCTGGGTCTGGACGACGACGCCCTGGACGCTGCCGAGCAACCTGGCGGTCGCGGTCGGACCGGACATCGAGTACGCGAAGTTCTCGAACGGCACCGAGACGGTGCTCGTGGGTGCCGCTCGGGTCGGCGCCTACGAGAAGGAGCTCGAGGGGTACTCGCCGGCGGGCTCGGTGACCGGTGCCGAGTTGGTGGGGCTGCGCTACACGCCGCTCTTCGACTTCCTGACCGGCCGCGACGACGTGGAGAACGCCTGGCGTGTGCTCTCCGGTGACTTCGTCACGACCGAGGACGGCACCGGCGCCGTGCACATGGCGCCGGCCTTCGGTGAGGACGACCAGAACCTCTGCAACGCCAACGGCATCCCGACGATCGTCACGGTCGACGAGCACACCCGCTTCACCGCGCTGGTGCCTGCTTACCAGGGCATGCAGGTGTTCGAGTCGAACAAGCCCGTGGCCCGCGACCTCCGTGATCGGGGTGTGGTCGTCCGCCAGGACTCCTACGAGCACCCGTACCCGCACTGCTGGCGCTGCGACACGCCGCTGGTCTACAAGGCGGTGTCGAGCTGGTTCGTCCAGGTCACGAAGTTCCGTGACCGGATGGTCGAGCTGAACCAGCAGATCACCTGGGTGCCCGGCCACGTCAAGGACGGCTCGTTCGGCAAGTGGATCGCGAACGCCCGCGACTGGTCGATCAGCCGGAACCGGTTCTGGGGTGCGCCGATCCCGGTCTGGAAGTCCGACGACCCGAACTACCCGCGGGTCGACGTCTACGGCTCGCTGGACGAGATCGAGCGCGACTTCGGGGTCCGCCCGGACGACCTGCACCGGCCGTACGTCGACGACCTCACGCGTCCGAACCCGGACGACCCGACGGGCAAGTCGACGATGCGTCGCGTGCCGGAGGTGCTCGACTGCTGGTTCGAGTCGGGTTCGATGCCGTTCGCCCAGGTGCACTACCCGTTCGAGAACACCGAGTGGTTCGAGAACCACTACCCGGGTGACTTCATCGTCGAGTACATCGGGCAGACCCGGGGCTGGTTCTACACGCTCCACGTGCTGGCCACCGCGCTCTTCGACCGCCCGGCGTTCACCACCTGCGTCTCGCACGGCATCGTGCTGGGCAACGACGGCACCAAGATGAGCAAGTCGCGCCGGAACTACCCGGACGTCTACGAGATGTTCGACGCCTACGGTGCCGACGCGATGCGCTGGTTCCTGATGTCGTCGCCGATCGTGCGCGGGGGCGACCTGGTCGTCACCGAGAGCGGGATCCGGGACAGCGTCCGGCAGGTGCTCAACCCGCTGTGGAACGCGTACTACTTCTTCACTCTGTACGCGAACGCCTCCGGGTACGAGGCCCGGTACCGGACGGACTCGACGCACGTCCTCGACCGGTACGTGCTGGCAAAGCTGCGTGACCTGGTCACCGAGACGACCGGGGCGATGGATGTCTACGACATCTCCGGAGCCTGCGCGGACGTCCGGAGCTTCCTGGACACGCTGACGAACTGGTACATCCGCCGGTCGCGCGACCGGTTCTGGGCCGGGGACGCGGACGCGTTCGACACGCTCTACACGGTGCTCGAAACCGTGACCCGGGTGTCGGCGCCGTTGCTGCCGATGCTGTCCGAGGAGGTCTGGCAAGGGCTGACCGGCGGCCGGTCGGTGCACCTGGAGGATTGGCCGGGCGTCGACGACCTACCGGCGGACGCCGAGCTGGTGGCCGCGATGGACCGGGTGCGGGACGTGGCCTCGGCGGCGCTGTCGCTGCGGAAGGCGAAGAAGCTCCGGGTCCGGCTGCCGCTGGCGTCGCTGACCGTGGCGGTTCCGGACGCCGCGGTACTGGAGCCGTTCCGCGAGCTGCTCACCGACGAGGTGAACGTCAAGGAGGTACAGCTCCAGCCGGACGTCGACGTGGCGTGCTCGACCGTGCTGACCGTGGTCCCGAGGGTGCTCGGCCCGCGGCTGGGCAAGGACGTCCAGCGGGTGATCAAGGCGGTGAAGGCCGGGGACTGGTCGTCCTCGGGGGACACCGTGGTCGCGGGCGGCGTCGAGCTGGCCGAGGGCGAGTACGACCTCAAGCTGGTGCCGGCCGAGCCGGACCGGTCGGCGGCGCTGCCCGGCAACGTCGGTGTCGTCGTGCTCGATACGGACCTGACGCCTTCGCTGGTTTCCGAGGGCGTCGCCAGGGACGTCGTTCGCGCGGTGCAGCAGGCCCGGAAGGACGCCGGCCTGGACGTCTCCGACCGGATCACGCTCCGGCTGGAAGCCCCGGACGACGTGGCCGAAGCGGTGAAGGAGCACCAGGGCTTCGTCGCGGCGGAGGTGCTGGCCGAGGAGCTCGTGTACGGGCCGCTCGGTGACGTCGACGCGGTCCACCAGGCCGAGGTCGGCGACGGCTCTCCGGTGCGCGTGGGCGTCGCCAAGCTCTGATCGCAGTACATCGATGCCCCGCCGGGAGGCGGGGCATCGGTGTTTCGAGGGAGCGACCGTTACGGTCGTTATGTACCATTAGTGCTGTGCTGGGCGAGTGGAAACTAGGGCCGAGTCGGAGTACCGGGGGTGCGATCCTGCTGGTCTCCGTCGTGCTCGCCGCCGCGTTGGTGTTCACCGGGTGGCAGATCGGCCAGACCCGCAACGAGGGCGGACCGCTGCTCGTCGAGCGTGGCCCGGTGCGCCAGGGCCCGACGGTCTGGCCGACCGCGTCGGCGGCCGAGGAGCGCGCCGAGCAGGGAGCGATCGCACCCGGTCCACCACCGGAGTCGGTGCAGCCCACGGAGTCCGCGAGCCCGTCCGAGTCGCCGCGCCCGGTGCCGGTGCCCACCGGACGCTGGACCGGTCCGGCCAGCGTGACGGTGGCCGGTCAGGAGGCCGGCTGCCGAGCGGTCACGAAGACGTTCCGCATGCCGGCGACGCTGCGCATCGAGGCGCCGATCCCCGGGGACGACAACGCGGTCCGGATCACGCTGGAGACCGAGAACCCGGCGGCGGAGGGTTCGTTCCGGCTGGCGTCCAGCGTGGCGACGAGCGATCCGCGCCGTGCCGACCGTCGCCCGGTGCGCTACTGGACGCTCTCCGGTGACGGGTCGAGCGGGTTCGTCGGCCGGCTGCGACGCCCGGCGACCGGGCCGGTCCAGCAGGCGGCGGAGTTGGACAACCTCCTGTTCGCGACCCGTGCGCTGGACGACCAGTGTGGGGCGCTGCTCTCCGCGCCACTGAGCTACCCGATGGGGTCAGGGTCGTCGTTGCGGCTGTCCGGCGCCGGAGCCCGGCGTAGCGTCCTGGTGACGGGCCGCACCAGCGACACCAGCCGTTCCTTCCAAATCGCCTGGGCGTCGTCCTGATCCGAGGCCCGGGCCGCTTTTTCGGGAAGGGCACCTCACGGGGCGGGCGTGCGAGCGCTCTTTCGGGAAGGCCACCTCATGAAGTGGGTGCGGGGCGTCGTTTTTCGGGAGAATCGCCTCGTGCGGCCCTCATGCGTGCCGGGGTGAGCGGATGAGGAGGCCTGCTTCGACGTCCTCGGCTCCGGCGGCGTAGGTGTGCGGAGTGTCGGCCGCCCAGCGCAGGTAGCCGCCGGCGCCCGTCCGCAGTGGTGCACCGACCGGGCCCGCGGTCACCTCTCCGCGGAACACGGTCAGGTGCTCGGTGACGCCGGCCGGGTGGGCGGGGGACACCTGGGCGGCGCCGGCCCGGATGCGGATCCGATACAGCTCGTACGTCGCGTCCGGATCCTCGAAGACCTCGAGCAGCGTCGCCTCGACGGCCGCGCCGTGCACGACGACCGGAGCGTCGACGTGTGGGTCACCCGCCGCCGGAGGGCTCAGAACTGCCGCGAGCGGCACGCCGAGCTGCCCGGTGACGGCGTACAGCGTCTCCAGCGTCGGGTTGCGAACGCCGGTCTCCAGGCCGGACAGCGTCGCCTTGCCGATGCCTGCGCGTTTCGCCAGCGCGGAGAGCGAGATGCCGCGCTCTTCGCGCAGCGCTCGGATGCGGCGTCCGACCTCGACCGGGTCTTCGCCCAGCGTCTGCCGGGTGCGCCCGCCGCTCGCGCGAGCAGGGGCCTCCGCTGGACCGAGAGCAGTCGACCCCGTGCCGTCTGGAGTGGTCGCTGAGAACGCGGTTGGAGAGGGCTCGCGCATGCGGCTATCGTTCCGCATCGAGCGTGCGTTCCGTAAACGGAACACGCAGTCGCCGGGAGGTTCGATGCGGGAAGTGCTGCAGCCGGTGCTGGCCGGGGTCGTCACGGCCCTGGTCGGGTTCGCCAGTTCGTTCGCCGTGGTGGTCGCCGGGCTCCGCGCGGTCGGCGCCGACGCGGCCCAGGCAGCGTCCGGCCTGCTCGCGGTCTGCGTGGCAGCGGGAGCGGCCGCGCTCTGGCTGGGCCTGCGGTACCGGATGCCGATCACGATCGCCTGGTCGACGCCGGGCGCCGCGCTGCTCGTCTCCACCGGCGCAGTGCCGGGCGGCTTCGCGGCCGCGGTCGGGGCGTTCCTGATCTCGGCCGCGCTGATCGTCGTGGCCGGGCTGTTCGCGCCGCTGGCGCGGTGGATCGCGGCGATACCCACGCCGGTCGCGAGCGCTATGCTCGCCGGCGTCCTGCTCGACCTGTGCCTGTCGCCGGTGCGTGCGGTCGTGGAGACGCCGCTGTTGGCGCTGCCGGTGATCGCGGTGTGGGCGCTGCTCACCCGCTTCGCACGTGCCTGGGCGGTGCCCGCGGCGCTGGTGGTGGCCGCGATCGGCGTCGGCGTGACGCGGTTCGACGAAGGGCTGGACGCGACGCTCCGGCCGATGGTCGACTTCACCGCGCCGACGTTCAGCGTGAGTGCGGTGGTGAGCATCGGGCTGCCGCTGTTCCTGGTGACGATGGCCGCGCAGAACGTGCCGGGCATGGCGGTGATGGCCAGCTACGGCTACCGGCCTCCGCTGCGGCCGGCTCTCGTCGCCACCGGCCTCGGAAGTGCGCTCGCGGCGCCGTTCGGTGGGCACTCGGTCAACCTCGCGGCGATCAGCGCGGCCTTGGCCGCCGGACCGGACGCCCACCCCGATCCCGCGCGACGGTGGATCGCCTCGGTCACGGCCGGTGGCGGGCTGGCCGTGCTGGGGCTCGGTGCCGGACTGGCCACCGCGCTCGTCGTGCTGGCTCCGCCGGTGCTGATCGAGGCGGTGGCGGGGTTGGCGCTGCTGGCGGCGCTCGGCTCCGCGCTCACTGCGGCGCTGACGTCGGCCGACGCGTTCCCCGGCGGACGGGAGGCCGCGGTCGTGACGTTCGTGGTCACCGGCTCCGGCGTGACGCTCGGCGGCATCGGAGCGGCGTTCTGGGGCCTGATCGCCGGCGCGGCCCTCCTGCTGCTCTTCCGCCGACCCGCGCCACCCGCCGAGGACGACGCTGACGGCAACGCGCAACGACTCGAGACCGCCCCGGAGATCGCCGACCCAGCCGGAGCGCCTGCCGCGACCACGCCCGCGGCTGCCGCCGAGCGCGCGGGAACGGGCGAGACGAGGCGCAGTGACGCTGATTGACGCCAAGTCGGCCTCCACCGCACTCGTGGAGGCCGACTCGGCGTCAATTCGTGCGAGTTCAGGCCCGGTCGTAGTGAGGGATGTACTTGGGCCCGATGAAGCAGCCGACGGCACACAGCACGTAGCCGAAGGACGCGAGGTACGCCCCGGGCTCGGCGTCGATCGGTGCGTCACCGAACAGCGTCGCCACCGTGACCAGGTGCAGCAGCGCGAAGCTGAACAGCCCCAGCCCGGCGAGGATCCGGTAAGCGAGACCGCGCAGTTTGAAGACGAGGAACACGCTCACGAACAGCACCACGAGGCAGATCAGTCCGCCGATGAGCAAGACCGCCACCTTGCCGCCGCTGGGGCTGCTGGACGTCGTCCCGCTGGAGCTCTCGACCGCAGAACCCGCGGCCAGCAGCGCGAGGACGCCGAGAAGCATCATGCCGGCCAGGCCCACCGAACAGAGCGTGTAGATGATGCCGTAGGTGATTCGGAAACCGGCGTTGTCGAGCGTCCCGGCGAACGCGACCATCGCGGCCCATACGAAGACGAACGGCCACGCCCACTTCGCGTACTGAACTCCCCAGGTGTCGTCGGTGGCCGAGCCGGCGTCCCAGAGGTTGTCCATCAGCTCCCAGAGCGTGAAGCTCTCCGCGCCGCTGTCCACCCACGGCAACGTGGGGCAGACCAGGCCCGCGATGAACAATCCGACCAGCGGGAAGATGATCGAGAACGACGCCTTCGACCGGCGGACGATCTTCAGGCCAGGTGGCGGCGGGGCCCCGACGAGGTGCGGCGGCACTGGCTGTCCCGGGTACGGTCCGGCCGCGGCGTAGGGCCCGGGGTACGGAGCCGCGCCGTAGCCGGCGGCGGGGTAGGGCGGCGGCCCGGGGTAGGGCGGCGCCGGCGCGTAAGCGGCCGGTGGGGGAGCTCCGTACGGCGGCGATGCGGGGTAACCGGGCGGCGCCGAGTGCGGTAAGCCACTCTGCGGGGCGGCGGCCTCGAAGCCCGGCACCGGATAGGGCGCCTGCCCGTACGGCGCCGCGGACGTCGGATCGACGTACCCCGGAGACGCGTACGGATCGCTGGACACCGGCGCCGGAGCGGCGGAAGGGCCGTAGGGCTGGCCAGGCTGCATTGCGAAACTCCCCGTAAGACGAGTGGCCAGCCTATCGAGCGAGTCACACCCGTTGACCCCAGTCCCGTGGGATCTGCGAATTCCCGCGCGACCAGGCGACTACCGGACGGGTTCCTCGCCCCCGTTCGCGAGGCGGGCGCGGAGGCCGTCGATCATCAGTCCGAGCCCGAACCGGAACACCGCGTCGTCGAGCGCGCCCGGCCCGTCGGCAGCCACTGGGCCGGGCCGGGCTTCGTCTGCTTCGGCGCCGCCGCCCACCGGGCTGCCGTCTTTGATCAGCTCGGCCACCGCGGCGGCGAGCGTCGGGTAGCGGTCCGCGTCCTGCATCAGCCGGAACGCCTCGTCCTCGGTCTCGGTGGGTTCCCGCGTCTCCGACAGCTGACGCTCCAGCACCCCGCCGATCAGGAAGTAGCCGCTGGCCAGCGTGAACAGCAGCGCGTCGCCGACGCTCAGCCCCAACCCCGTGAGCATGGACAGCTGGGCCTCTGCTCCGGGCAGTGAGTCCGGGGTGGGGCGGTTACCGGCCATGATCAGCGCGCTGTCCCGGTGCGCCAGCATCCCGCGCCGGGCGTCGAGCATGCGTTCCTCGAGCCACTCCGACCACGGCTGACCGGCCGCCGGGGTGGTTCCGACCGTCGTCCGCTGTTCCTCGCCGAGCTGCGTCGCCACCGCGTCCAGCAGCTCGCGCTTGTTCCGGAAGTGCCAGTACAGCGCCGGTGCCTGCACACCCAGCTCGGCGGCGAGTTTGCGCAGGGTCAGCGACTCCAGGCCGCCCTCGTCGATCAGCCGTAGCGCCGTGCGCACCAGCGTCTCCCGATCGAGCGCCATCGCCACCTCCCTGGATGTGCGTTGACAGCTTAACAACGTTCGAGCCATCCTTAACGTCGTTCAATTTAACGTTGTTAAGGAGCTGGAATGGAAGCGGTGATCCGAGCCGAGGGGCTCGTGAAGCGGTTCGGGACGGTGGCGGCGCTCGACGGCGTCGACCTATCGATTCCGGCCGGAACGGTCTACGCGTTGCTGGGTCCGAACGGCGCAGGCAAGTCGACCGCGATCCGTGTGCTCGCGACGCTGCTGCGCCCGGACGCCGGGCGCGCCACCGTGGCCGGGTTCGACGTCGTCGACAGCGCCGAGGAGGTGCGGCACCGGATCGGCCTGGCCGGTCAGTACGCGGCCGTCGACGAGCTGCTCACCGGGCGGGCGAACCTCCGGCTGGTCGGACGGCTCTCGAGGCTGTCCAGGGCGGACGCTCGCCGCCGCGCCGACGAGCTGATCGAGCGGTTCGACCTGGCGGCGGTCGCGGACAAGCTCGTGCGGACGTACTCCGGCGGCACTCGTCGCCGGCTCGACCTGGCCGCGAGCCTGCTCGTCGCGCCGGACGTCCTGTTCCTGGACGAGCCGACGACCGGGCTCGACCCGCGCAACCGGGCGGTGATGTGGGACCTGATCCGGGAGCTGGTCGCCGAGGGCACCACGGTGTTGCTGAGCACCCAGTACCTCGAGGAGGCCGATCGGCTGGCCGGACGGATCGCGGTCATCGACCAGGGCCGGGTGGTCGCGGAAGGCACTCCGGCGCAGCTCAAGGCGACGGTGGCCGGCGAGCGGCTCGACGTGGTCGTCGTCCACCACGGGGAGATTCCGGCCGCGGTCGACGCGCTGCGCGAGGTGACCGGCGCCGAACCGAGCGTCGACCAGGACACGTTGCGGATCTCCGCCCCGGCCAGCGCCGTCGACACGCTGCTCGGAGTGGTCCGCGAGCTGGACGGCGCCGGTGTCGCGCTCGCCGACATCGGCCTGCGCGAGTCCACGCTCGACGAAGTGTTTCTCCAGCTCACCGGTGCCGGTACCGAGAGGGCCGCAGTCGGGACGGCGGTGGCCCGATGAGGGTGATCGCCACGTCGTCGGGTCCGGTCGAGCGTTTCCGGCGGGCGGCGGCGGACACCACCGTCGTCGTCGAACGGCACCTGCTGCACGTCGTCCGGGTGCCGGAGGAGGCGATCGCCGGTCTGGTCGTGCCGGTCGCCTTCGTCGTGCTGTTCGCCTACGTGTTCGGCAGCGCGGTGGTGCTGCCCGGCGGCGGCAGCTACCGGGAGTTCCTGATGCCGGGGATCTTCACCCAGTCGATGACGCTCATGTGCACCGCGATGGCGGTCGCGGTGGCCACAGACCGGACGAGCGGGTTCCTCGACCGGCTGAAGTCACTGCCGATGGCCCGCTCGGCCGCGCTCGGCGGTCACGTGCTCTCGGTGATGCTGCACGCAGTGCTGTCGCTGCTGACGATGGGGGTGCTGGGCTACCTGGTGGGTTAGCGGATCCGGACCGACGCGGCGCACGCGGCGGCCGCGTACGGGCTCCTACTCCTGCTGGGTGCGGCGATGCTCTGGGTGGGCACCTACGTCGGGCTGTTGGCCCGGACCGTGTCGATGGCCGACACCGCGACGTTCGCCTGGGCGTTCCCGCTCACGTTCCTGGCCAACACGTTCGTGCCGTCGCAGGGCCTACCCGGCTGGCTGCGGCCGCTGGCCGAGTGGAACCCGGTCGCGTCCACGGTCGCGGCAGTCCGGACGCTGTTCGGCAACCCGGTGCCGCCGCACGCGCACTCGTTTCCGCTCGATCATCCGGTGATCGCGTCGCTGTGCTGGTCGCTGGTGTTGCTGGCGATCTTCGTCCCGCTCTCGGTCCGCCGCTACCAGACCGCGGCCCGCTGACCCGGCAGACCCGGCGTGCCACCGCACCGGGACCCTCGCAGAAGCGCACGTAGAGTATTCGCCGTGTCCGCCGACTACGAGTACTTCGTCGCATCTCCCGACCGGATCGCCGCGCTCGACCTCGGGAAGAGCCCGGTCAGCCAGCTCCCGGCCGAGGAGGTCGCCGAGCTGCCCGGCATCGACCCGACCGTCGTCCTGCTCGGCCTGGTCGAGGTGCTGAGTACCCGGGAGTACGACGAACTGCTCGCGAACGCGACCGCCGAACTCGTGCACGACGGTGGGGACGCCGGCCCCTGGGTCACCGCGATCGACGAGTTCGTCGTCGCGGCGATCCAGGGCGCAGACGGTGATCCGGAGTTGGAGTGGGAGGACGCGGTCGCCCAGTGGAGCGTCCTCGTCGGTGACGAGTTGGGTGACGCGATCGGTAACGGCGACGTCGACGAGGACGCACTGCTCGAAACCACCGATGAGCTGCGACGTCTGTGCGGACACGTCGACGGGGACCGGCGCCTCTACTGCTGGACCCAGCTCTGAAAACGCAGATTCACCCTTAAAGTTGCATTAACGGGTGCAACCGAAGCACGGCTTCGCGCACTTTCACAGTGGACAACTTGTGTCCGCACCGCCCGCTAGGTCCCGGAGTGGGTGGTGCGTTCCGGTGGGCGCTTTTCCCGCCGGAAGCCACGGGGTCAGCTGTGAGGAGAATTCATGCGCAGGCAGAAGTGGCGTCGGGTGACCGCCGGCGCGCTTGGCGTAGCGTTACTGGGAGCGGTGGTGACCACAGGCGGTAACGCCTCGGCTGCCGAGGAGAGCGTCGCCGGACGTTCCCCGGCCGCCGACGCGAAACTCGCCACCGCACTCCGAAAGGCGATCGACGCTCAGCGCTTCGCCGACGTCCTGGACACGGTGCCGCCGTCCACCGCCGCCGCGACGCAGCTCTACAAGACGCAGGTCGCACCGGACAGCGCCACCAAGATGCCGGCGGCCACTGCGGTCGCCGCCGCGGCGCCGATCCACCAGACCCCGCAGCTCGACGCGACGGTGATCAAGCTCGACCGCGCCGGACGCCCGGTCGCCGCGGCGGACGTCCTGCTCAGCCCGCAGTACCCGACCGGCAAGATCGTCCCGCTGGACGCGAACCTCACGACGACGCAGGTGCGCTGGCGTCAGTGGGACGACGCAACCTGGGACAACAACAACGGCCAGGGCACGACCGACATCGTCCCCGGACGGGAGAGCGCGCCGGTCGACTTCATGTCGCCGTACCCCGCGTCGGTGCTCAAACTGATGGTCGCGTTCGGCATCCTGCGGATGGTGGACGCCGGCGAGCTGAGCCTCGACGACACCTACACGTACACGCCGGTCGGAACCCCGAGCTCGCTCTGCGGTCCCGCCCGGGCGGCGACCTCGATCACGCAGCTCTTCGACGAGATGATCACGGTCTCGTCCAACCCGTCGACGTGCGCGCTGATCAAGCTGATGCACGACCAGGGCAAGATCGCCGGGCTCAACCAGCAGTTCGTCGATCTCGGCCTGCCCACTCTGCGGCTGGCCGGAACGAACCCGAACACCGGCGGTACCTGGGCGAACGCGGTCACGATGAGCTCGATCGACACCGCGAAGCTGCTCCTGCTGTTCAACGGATCGCCCGGCACGCTCTGGAAGACGCCGGCCGGCACGCGGGTGAAGGCGTCGGTGCTCAGCCCGTCGTCCCGGTCGTACGTGCTCGAGAAGCTCGGCGAGCAAGGGCTCAACCAGGTGCTCTCCACGACCAACTACTGTGGACGTGAGTACCCGGCGCAGGGTATTCCGCAGACCACGCCGGCTCGCTGGATCAACCCGGCCGACGGCACGGTGACGGTCGCCGGACGGAAGTACGGCCAGGACGTCCGGCCGTGCAACGCCACCGCGCAGGTGACGTTCGCGCACAAGACCGGTCTGGCCGACACGTCCGGTAACGACGCCGGCATCGTGAAGTCGCTGCCCGGTAAGCCGTTCGAGTCGTACATCGTGTCGGTGCACTCCAACCTCGGGTACCGCTACATCGACGCCGACCGTCCGGCCGACCCCGCGGGCGTCTACCCCGTGCAGTACACGGAGAAGCTCGCGCTCCTGGGCCGAGCCATCCACGCCCTGTAACGCCCGGACGCCCGGCGGCACTTCGCCGCCGGGCGTCCGTCCGTCGCCTCAGCGGGCCGCGCTCGAAGCGATCCACCTCTCGACGACGTCGGCTAGGACTGCGAGCGGGAGCGAACCCGCGCCGAGCACGGTGTCGTGGAACTCCTTGAGGTCGAACGCATCCCCGAGTTCCTTCGCCGCCCGAGCGCGCAGCGACAGCAGCTCGAGCCGTCCCACCATGTACGACAGCGCCTGCCCGGGGTACGCGATGTAGCGGTCGATCTCGGTCGCGGTCTCCTGGTCCGACAGCGGCGTGTGCGTCCGCATCCAGGTCAGAGCCTCCTCCCGCGACCACCCCAACGCGTGGATCCCGGTATCGACGACGAGCCGGGCCGCCCGCCACGAATCGGCGCTGAGCATCCCGAGCCGCGCCACGTCGTCCGAGTACAACCCCATCTCCTCGGCGAGCCGCTCGCAGTAGAGGCCCCACCCCTCGGCGTACGCCGTGTCGGCGAGCAGCCGCCGCGCCAGTGGTAGCCCGGTCATCTCCTGCGCGATCGAGATCTGGAAGTGGTGGCCGGGCACCGCTTCGTGGAACGCCACGACCTCCGCGGTGTGCCGGAACCGCTCGGTCGGTGCGTAGGTGTTCAGGAAGTAGGTGCCTTGCCGTGAACCGTCGATCGCGCCGGGCAGGTAGTAGGCGGGGGGTGAGCCGGGCGCGGCCGCGGCCGGTACCGGCTCGACGACGCACTCGGTGGACGGACGGTGCCCGAACCAGCCGGGTGCCGCCGCCCAAGCCCGCGCCACCGCACTCCGGGCCTGCTCCAGCATCTCGTCGGCGCTGGAGTACCGCAGTGCGGGGTCGGTGCGGAGCCGGGTGAAAATCTCGGCCTGGTCGCCGGTACCGAACACCCGACGGCCGATCTCCGCGTACTCGCTCTCCAACGCCGCGACGATCTGCAGCCCGACGGCGTGCAGCTCGGCCGGCGTCCGGTTGGTGGAGGTGTGCTTGCGGGCCAGCGTCGTGTAGATCTCTTCGCCGTCCGGCAGGTAGTAGACGCCCGGCTGCTCGTCCGGACGCCCGGCCGGCAGGATCTCGTCCTGCAGAACGGCGCGGTACGCGGTGAGCGCGGGCACCACCGCCTCGGCGAGCAACCGGTCCCGCTCGGCGGCGAACGCCTCCTGATCGTCGACGCCTGGTCCGCCCGGCGCGCGGAGACCGGCCAGGTTCTCGTCGGCCAGCACCCGGTCGAGGTGGGCGATGGCCGCTCGCACCAGCGAGGCGACCGGCGTCCGGCCCGCGACGAGACCTTCGCGGTGCCGGTCGGCGACCGCACCCAGGAACGCCGGGAACCGGCCGAGCCGGTCGAGGAACCCGTTGGCCTTCTCCGGCGTGACCAGCGGGACGCGCGGCAGCAGGTCGATCAGCGCCGCGGCCGGAGCGGCGAAGAAGTCGGTGATCGTCCACTCCACGGTGTGGAGCGCGGCGGCGTCCCGCTCCGCGTCGGCGAGGTGGATCACGAAGTCGCGGGTCTGCCGGTCGACCTCCGAGAGCCCTTCCGGGTCGAGGGCGCGCGCGCGATCGGCGAGATCACCGAAGGCCGCGCCCAGCCGTGCCTCTTCGCTCGCCGACGGGTCCGCGAGGCCGCCGTCGTAACCCGGGAGACCGAGCAGTGATGCACCGAGCGGGTCCGCCGTACAGACCAACGTGAGGAGTTCGTCAGCGAGTGAGGAGGCCGTTACGGTGAGATCAGAGGTCACGGTCAAAACGGTACGTCAAGCAGCGGCGCGATGTTCCTCGATCCAGTCGTCGATGCGCTCCCACCAGCCATAGAGCCACTCGACCTGCTGTTCCGGATCGGTGCGCGGGACCTCGGCGGCGGGCACCAGCCAGAAGCGCATCGTGATCGTCTTGTCCATCGGCAGCTCGCGCCAGACGTCGGCCACCGTCAGCATGTGGTCGAGTCCGGTGTGGGCGACCAGCAGCACGTCCGCGTCCGGTGGTGCTGCGCTCAGCGCGGCGACGACCCCGCCGGGTCGGGGAGCCAGTACGTGGATCATCTCCTCGGCGCGACGGGCGGCGGCGTGCAGACCCTTGCGGTGCAGGCTCTCGATGATCTTCGCGCGACGGTTCGGGGTGAAGTTGCCGCCCTCCGGAAAGATCACGAACGCGTCGTTCTCGTCCAGGCCGGTGGCGAGCGCCGCGATCTGGTCCTCCACGGCGTCGCTGGCCGATCCGGGGTTCGGCGAGATGAACCGGCTCGGCAGCCGGTTGAGCAGGACGTCGACCGCCGGGTCCCACTGCAGGGTGTCCTTCAGGACGATCCGGGGCTCCCGCGCGTACTGGTTGATCAGCGCGTTGGTCAGCAAGAACGAGTCGCCGGGGCCGGCGTGCCTGCAGAGCACGATCAGCGGTCGTCCAGGGTGCGCGTCCGGACCCGGTCCGTCGGTGCGCACCTGCAACTTGAGTACCCGGCCCGCTTGTCGGTAGACGATGTCCAACACCCAGGCGACGAGTTGGTAGTGCCGCAGCTGGAACTTCGGGCTCCGGACGCGGCGCGCGCTGCATCCCGCCGCGAGCCAGAGACCGAACAGCTCGAGCAGGACGGCGAGCTCCAAGACGAAGTAGAGCGTGACGAGCCAGACGATGCGCAGCAGCCGCCGTCGGCCCTTGAGCCCGATCGAGACCAGTCCGACGACGAGCAGCCAGAGCGGCATCGTCAGCAGTAGCCCGGTGAGGATGCAGACAGCAGCCGGAGCCACGATCAGGCGGCGGAACCAGCGAGGGATCGGCATGCTCAGGCAAGTCCGTTCTCGGCCAGGTAGGCGGTGCTGGCCTGGTAGGCGCGGTCGATGCGCCGATCGATCAATCCGAACGACCGGTACGCCAGCGGGGACAGGTCGGTGAGCGCCCGGTCGGTCTTGGCGTCGACGGGTTCACTGATTCCGGTCGGCAGAACGTGCACCTCGATGTTCCCGGGCAGGGACGCCATGTCGCGGGCGAACCGGTGCCGCCGGGCGATCTCGAACGCCACCATCGCTACCTCCCAGGGTTTGGACGGTGCCTGCAGGGGGCGCTCGATCCGGCCGACCTGCAGGACGAACACCTGCTCGGCGCCGAGCTCGATGGCGCGGCCGACCGGGATGCTGTTCACCAACCCCCCATCAAGGTAGTGCTCGTCCTCAATGCGCACTGGCGGCAGCAAACCCGGCACCGCGCAGGACGCCAGTACCGCCTCGATCAGCGGTCCGGACGTGAACCACTGCTCGGCGGCCCGTTCGATCGAGGCCGCACAGCACTGGAACGGAAGCCGGAGGTCCTCGAAGGTCAGGCCTTCCAGCGGCTTCAGCAACGCGCGTAGCGGTTCGGCCGAGTGGGCGTGCGTCCCGGTGCGGACCAGGTGCCCGACCTGGCGCGCCACCGACGCGCGGAAGACGCTCCTGGCGGCGTCGGACGCCCACAGTTCGGTGAGGCGGTCGGTGGTTTCCTCGATCGGCGCGGCGGCGAGAACGACGCCGTTCAGCGCGCCGATCGACGTCCCGACGACGAGGTCGGGGTGGATGCCTACGCCGTAGAGCGCACGGACCATCCCGACCTCGACGGCGCCGAGAACGCCGCCACCCCCCAGTACGAACGCGACAGTTCGGCCCATGTTCCGATCCTCACACGTCGGTGCGTGCGCGCTGGAGGGGCAGGGAAAGCCGGGCGTTCACTGTAGGTGCTCCAATTTGTGCGTTCTGTTGCCCGATCTGTCCGATCGGGTGGGTACGCCCTGACTCTTCGGGGGAGGTAACCGGAGACCGAGGGTCCATGCATCAGCCTTGAGTCCGGCCTTTACTTTTGCGCGGGGGGCGACGCTCTACTTTTGCCCAGGGGGTAACAACGGACGCTGGTGTCCCGCTGCACAGCACCTGAGACAAGGATGGTCATGCCGGGCGACTACCCGCCAGAGCATCGGTCCGCAGAGCCGCGGCCGCCTTCGGACGGTCCGCCGCATCTGCGATCGATGGGGTGGTCCGGTGATGACGGCCCGCCGCCCGGGCCGGGCGTGGTGCCGTCCGTGCCGTCCGTGCCGTCGTCCGGGGTGGTGGTGCCGCCGTCCGGGGTGCGGCCGTCCGGGGTGCGGCCGTCCGGGGGGCGGCCACCGGCCGCGGATGAGCAGGGTGCCGCCGGGATGGTGGGTCGGACCGGGCTCATCCAGCGCATCGAGCAGCGCCGGAACCGCCCCGACGAGCGCGGTCGGCACCCCGACGACGGGGACTACTACCTGGACTACCTGCACACGTCGGGCCACCGGGTACTCGGGTCGGCGGACGTGCCGGACGGCGACGAGTACCGCGACCGGTCCTCCGCGGGTTACGACGAGGCCTACGACGACGGGTACGACCGGCCGTCGCGTCGGGAGGCGCGGGGGGACCGGGACGACGTCGAGGGCCGACGTCCCGAGCGGCGTCGCTCCCGGGCCGACGACCGAGCACCGGAGGCAGGTGGTTACCGCGAGTACGGCGATCCCGCCGGGTACGCGGAATCGTCGGGCTACGGCGAGGCGGCCGGGCGGCGCGATCCGGAGAGCTATGCAGGGCGGGACGGGGACGAGTACGCGGACGGATCTGGCTACGGCGAGGTCGCCGGGCTGCGGGATCCGGACGGGCACTTTGAGCGGGACGGATCCACGGGGCGGGACGGATACGCGGACGGCTACGGCGAGGGCGCCGGACGGCGGGGTCCGGACAGGTCCGCGGGGCGGGATGGGGATGCAGGGCGGGACGAGTACGTGGATGGGTCCGGCCACGGCGCGGTCGTCGGGCGGCGGGGGCTGGATAGCTATGCGGAGCGGGAGGGGTACGCGGGGAGGGACGAGGACGCGGATGGGTCCGGCTACGGCGAGGTCGCCCGGCGGCGGGATCCGGACAACTACCCGGAATGGGATGGGCACGCTGCGCGGAACGGGCACGCTGAGCGGAATGGGCACGCTGAGCGGAATGGGCACGCTGAGCGGAATGGGCACGCTGAGCGGAATGGGCACGCTGAGCGGAATGGGCACGCTGAGCGGAATGGGCACGCTGAGCGGAATGGGCACGCTGAGCGGAATGGGCACGCTGAGCGGAATGGGCACGCTGAGCGGAATGGGCACGCTGAGCGGAATGGGCACGCTGAGCGGAATGGGCACGCTGAGCGGAATGGGCACGCTGAGCGGAATGGGCACGCTGAGCGGAATGGGCACGCTGAGCGGAATGGGCACGCTGAGCGGAATGGGCACGCTGAGCGGAATGGGCACGCTGAGCGGAATGGGCACGCTGAGCGGAATGGGCACGCTGAGCGGAATGGGCACGCTGAGCGGAATGGGCACGCTGAGCGGAATGGGCACGCTGAGCGGAATGGGCACGCTGAGCGCAACGGGCACGCTGAGCGCAACGGGCACGCTGAGCGCAACGGGCACGCTGAGCGCAACGGGCACGCTGAGCGCAACGGGCACGCTGAGCGCAACGGGCACGCTGAGCGCAACGGGTACACGGAGCGCAACGGGTACACGGAGCGCAACGGCGTTGCGGAGCGGGACGGGCGGCGCGCTGCCCGGCGCGCGAGGGAGGGCCTGCCGGCCGACGTCCGACCGGTAGACGTCCGACCCGCTGAGGGCACTCGCGCGGCGGCCCGGTTGGCGCGGGAGGCGCGCGAGGCCGCAGAGCGGGACCGCCGCGCCGACGATCGGTACGGCGATGATCGGTACGGCGAGCCCGACGGCGGTGCCTCCGGCCCGGACGAGCGGACCTACGAACCCGACGACCGGCCGCGCGCCGAGCGTTCCCGGCGCCCGCGGTACGACGCGGACGAGCCCGGCTGGATGACCGGGGACCTCGATCCGGAGTGGGGCGGCGCGCGGGGCCACGCGTCTGGCGCATCCGGCAGCGCCGGCGGGGCGGCGCCCAGCGGCCGCGCGGGCGCCGCGGTGCCGCGTCAGCGACCGAGCCGGGAGTGGGAGACCGGTGACCGGGAGCCGGTGCGGGACACCGGCGGACGCCCCGGCCGTGCGGCGGTCTCCCCGGTGAGCGGCGCCGCCCCGGTCCACGGAGCCGCCCCGGTCGGTGGCGCGGCACCCGTGAGTGGTGCGGCTCCGATCCACGGCGCGGCCCCGGTGCACGGTGCCGCTCCGGTGAGTGGTGCGGCTCCTGTGTATGGGGCTGCTCCGGTGAGCGGCGCTGCCCCCATGCGCGGCGCAGCGCCCGTCNGCACGGTGCCGCTCCGGTGAGTGGTGCGGCTCCTGTGTATGGGGCTGCTCCGGTGAGCGGCGCTGCCCCCATGCGCGGCGCAGCGCCCGTCAGCGGCGCCGCCCCAATGCACGGCGCTGCCCCGGTGAGTGGTGCGGCTCCTGTGTATGGGGCTGCTCCGGTGAGCGGCGCTGCCCCCATGCGCGGCGCAGCGCCCGTGAGTGGCGCTGCCCCTATCCACGGCGCGGCTCCGGTGAGTGGTGCGGCTCCAATGTATGGGGCTGCTCCGGTGAGCGGCGCTGCCCCCATGCGCGGCGCAGCGCCCGTGAGTGGCGCTGCCCCTATCCACGGCGCGGCTCCGGTGAGTGGTGCGGCTCCAATGTATGGGGCTGCTCCGGTGAGCGGCGCTGCCCCCATGCGCGGCGCAGCGCCCGTGAGTGGCGCAGCGCCAATGCACGGCGCAGCGCCCGTCAGCGGCGCAGCCCCAATCCGCGGCGTTGGACCGGTCGGTGGCGCGGCGCCCGTGAGCGGCGCGGCTCCGGTCCACGGTGCAGCGCCGGTCAGTGGCGCGGCCCCGATCCACGGCGCGGCTCCAGTGAGTGGCACAGCTCCCATTCACGGCGCCCCGGGGCACGGCGGGGCCCCGGGGCACGGCGGGGCGCCGGGGCATGGCGCGGCGCCCGTGAGCGGCGCGGCTCCGGTCCACGGTGCAGCGCCGGTCAGTGGCGCGGCCCCGATCCACGGCGCGGCTCCAGTGAGTGGCACAGCTCCCATTCACGGCGCCCCGGGGCACGGCGGCGCCCCGGGGCACGGCGGGGCGCCGGGGCACGGCGGGGCGCCGGGGCATGGCGCGGCGCCCGTGAGCGGTGCTCCGTCCGGCCCGATCGGTCCGGTGGCTTGGAACGTGAGCGGTGAGATCCCGACCGCCTGGTCCCCGGATCGTCCGCGCGGCGCGTCCTTGGAACCGCCCGAGCCGGGCCTCAGCGGCGCCCCCCAACAGACCTTCAGCAAGCCGATGCTCGCCGGGCTAGGAACCGCCGGTCTCCTGATCGCGGTGGTGTCCTGCATCCTCGGATCGGTGGTCGGCGTTCCGCTGCGGGGCGAGCCGGCGCCCGACGTCACGGTGAAAGTCACGATCTCGCCGTCGCCGGTCTACGTCACACCCGACGCGTCCACCGCGGCCACGCCGGGTGACGGCGAGGGCTCGGAGAGCGTCCCCGCCACCCCCTGAGCAGGAACTCTCCGCCGATCGCGTTGCGGACGAGTGCCCGTCGGGGAAGGACGGGGACGTCGGTGCCGACGGCGGGTGCCCGCCGGAACGACACCCGCTGCTGGACGAGTCCGAGCCCACCCGCTGTCGGCGGTGTGGTTGTCGCCGTTCCGGGGGGCCGCCTAGATGGTTGTTGCGCCTTCCGTGCCATGGCACGGAAAGCACGCCAACCACTGCCTGCCCCGCCCGGAAGATGCGACAACCACCCGGCGTTTCGCCCGGAGAGCGCGACAACCATTGCGTGCCCCGCCCGGAGAGGGCGCCAACCACTGCCTGCCCCGCCCGGAAGATGCGACAACCACCCGGCGTTTCGCCCGGAGAGCGCGACAACCATTGCGTGCCCCGCCCGGAGAGGGCGCCAACCACTGCCTGCCCCGCCCGGAAGGCGCGACAACCACTGCGTGTCCCGCCCGGAGGATGCGACAACCACTGCCGCTCTGCCCGGAGGATGCGACAACCACTGCCGCCCCGCACGGAGGATGCGACAACCACTGCGTGCCCCGGCGCACTCGGGAGCGCACGGAAAAGGCCCATAGCGTCTTCGCTATGGGCCTTCGCTGTCTACTGTGGTGCCCTCCCTACGAGGGGGGCATCGTCGCCGCCACCGGGTTTCGACAGCTGCTCGTGGGTTCAGAGCTCAGGGCAGACGGTCAGTCGAGGTCGGTCTCGATGCCGTGCCGCGTGAGGGTCCGCACGGCGGCGTCCGAGCCGCCGGCGTGCGAAGCCAGCTCCGCGAAAGCGCGGCGCTCGCCCTTCTCGTCGACGAGACGGGCCCAGGCGTCCCGGGCGTGCCGGGCCGACCGTGCGCGCACCAGCGCGTTCGCGGCGGTTCCGGAGAAAAACATGTCGACACTCCTACTCTTCCGGGCGCTCCCTGCGCCCACATCGACTGTAACGATCCAGAAGAGCATCGTCATCCGGATGAGCACGTGACGGTGGTCATGGCCGCCGGGCCCGCCGGGCACCCCTATACCCTGGAGCCCACTATGAGCGTCCAGTCGGTCTTTCCTCGCCTCGAACAGCTGCTGCCCCGTGTGCAGAAGCCGATCCAGTACGTCGGCGGGGAGCTCAACTCCACGATCAAGGACTGGGACGCCCACCCCGTGCGGTGGGCGCTCATGTACCCGGACGCGTACGAGGTCGGCCTTCCCAACCAGGGCATCCAGATCCTCTACGAGATCATCAACGAGCGGCCGGACGCGCTGGCCGAGCGCACCTACGCGGTCTGGCCCGACCTCGAGAAGCTGATGCGCGAGCACGGCGTGCCCCAGTTCACCGTCGACGCCCACCGGCCCGTCACCGCTTTCGACGTGCTCGGCGTGAGCTTCGCCACCGAGTTGGGCTACACCAACCTGCTCACCGCCCTGGACCTCGCGCAGATCCCGCTCCACGCGGCAGACCGCACCGAAGATCACCCGATCGTGCTCGCCGGTGGCCACGCCGCGTTCAACCCCGAGCCGATCGCTGACTTCATCGACGCGGCCGTACTCGGCGACGGTGAAGAGGCCGTCAACGAGATGACCGACGTCATCCGGGAGTGGAAGGAGCAGGGCCGCCCAGGTGGCCGGGACGAGGTGCTGCTCCGGCTGGCCCGTACCGAGGCCGTCTACGTCCCGCGCTTCTACGACGTCGACTACCTGCCCGACGGCCGTATCCAGCGGGTCGTGCCGAACCGGGCCGACGTGCCGTTCCGCATCCGCAAGCGGACGACGATGGACCTCGACGCCTGGCCGTACCCGAAGCAGCCGCTGGTGCCGCTCGCCGAGACCGTGCACGAGCGCGCCAGCGTCGAGATCTTCCGTGGCTGCACCCGGGGCTGCCGGTTCTGCCAGGCCGGGATGATCACCCGGCCGGTGCGCGAGCGCTCGATCACCGGCATCGGCGAGATGGTCGACGCCTCGCTCCAGGCCACCGGCTTCCAGGAGGTCGGTCTGCTGAGCCTCTCGTCGGCCGACCACAGCGAGATCGCCGAGATCACCAAGGACCTCGCCGACCGGTACGAGGGGACGAACACGTCCCTGTCGCTGCCGTCGACCCGGGTGGACGCGTTCAACATCGACCTGGCCAACGAGCTGTCCCGGAACGGTCGCCGGTCCGGTCTGACGTTCGCGCCCGAAGGTGGCAGCGAGCGCCTCCGCCGGGTGATCAACAAGATGGTCTCGAAGGACGACCTGATCCGGACCGTCGCCGCCGCGTACTCGGCCGGCTGGACCCAGGTGAAGCTGTACTTCATGTGCGGTCTGCCGACCGAGACCGACGAGGACGTCCTGGAGATCGCGGAGATGGCGCACGACGTCATCCGGACCGGTCGCCAGGCCGCCGGGCGTCGCGACATCCGCTGCACGGTGAGCATCGGCGGATTCGTTCCGAAGCCCCACACCCCGTTCCAGTGGGCCGCGCAGGAGCACCCGGACGTCGTCGACGACCGGCTGCGAAAGCTGCGGCAGGCGATCAACGCCGACCGCAGCCTGGGTAAGGCGATCGGCTACCGCTACCACGACGGCAAGCCGTCCCTGATCGAAGGCCTGCTCTCCCGCGGTGACCGCCGCGTCGGTCGGGTGATCCGGCGGGTCTGGGAGGAAGGCGGCCGTTTCGACGGCTGGCACGAGCACTTCTCCTACGAGCGCTGGGTGGACGCCGCGAAGGCCGAGCTCGAGCCGATCGGCGTCTCGCTCGATTGGTTCACCACCCGGGAGCGCGAGGAGCTGGAGGTCCTGCCCTGGGACCACCTCGACTCCGGTCTGGACAAGGAGTGGCTCTGGGCCGACTGGCAGGACGCCCTCGACTCGGTCGAGCAGGACGACTGCCGTTGGACGCCGTGCTTCGACTGCGGCGTGTGCCCCACGATGGACACCGAGATCCAGATCGGCCCCACCGGTAAGAGGCTTCTGCCGCTTACCGTTGTTAACAGCTGATACGCCCTAGGAGTCCCCACTGTCCCGAATGCCCGACGGTCCGCCACCGCCCCCCGTCGTCCAGCGAGTGCGCTTGCGGTACACGAAGCGCGCCCGCCTGCGATTCACCTCGCATCGTGACTTCGCCCGTGCCTTCGAGCGGGCGCTCCGGCGGGCGAACGTACCCATGGCGTATTCGGCCGGATTCAGCCCGCACCCGAAGGTCTCCTACGTGGGGGCCGCGCCGACCGGGGTGGCCAGCGAGGCGGAGTACGTGGAGATCGGCCTGGCACGTGAGGTCGACGTGGAGCAGCTGCGCGCTGCGCTCGACCGTGCGCTGCCGCCCGGGATCGACATCGTCGACGCGGTCCAGTCCACCGGTGGCTCGCTGCCGGAACGAATCGACGCTTCGGAGTGGCAGATCGAGCTTCCGGGGGTAGACCCAGCGGAGGCACGGTCTGCGGTAGCCGCATTGCTGGCCGCCGAGTCGGTGCCGGTTGAGCGTCGGACGAAGGCCGGCCTGCGCTCGATCGACGTCCGATCTGCGCTGGTCAGCGCCGTTGTAACGGAGGAGGTGCGGCTCGTCGGCAGTGAGGGTGCCGCTCCCCTCTCGGGGGCCACCCCGGCTGAGCTGGGAGTGTCCACGGCTGCCGCTGGCAGCCCCTGTGCGATAATCATTTGCGTTGTACGGCATCTGACACCCGCTGTACGACCCGATGACATCCTGACCGGTCTGCGCCACGTCGTTGCCAGCGCCGATCTGGACTCGGCGGAGCCGCCCCGCGCCACACGATTGGTTCAGGGGGCGCTCACCGCCGAAGGCCGGATCGTCGATCCGCTCGATGCCGACCGCGGCGGGCTCGCCATCGGTACGCCGACCTAACCGGCGTGACTGAGCTAATTGGCTTGAAAGGGACTCGGCGGTCACCGGAACTTCCGGTAGCCGCTTGACAGCACCGATACGACACGCCCCTGAGTGGCCGCGGACACGCGCCCGGGGGCGGACGGGAGACTTGCCCGGATGCTCGAAAACGAGCCGACCGGGGTCGGTCCGGCAGGGAATTCCCTGCCCGGATCGACCACCGGTAGCCCCGATACTGACAGTTCAGCCGGCACGGCTCACGCTGCCGGCTCCGACGCCGAGGCGTCGCCGACCCCCGAACCGGCCGCGCGCCCAGCGCGGCGTCGTGCGGCGCGGCGGGCGGCCGGTCCACCTGCCGAACCGCCGTTGACCTCTTCCGACACCGTTGCGGACGTCGTCCCCGCGGCCGTCATCACGCCGACGCCAGCGCCGGAGCCCCCGAGCGGGTCCGAGCCGCCCGCTGACGCGGGTTGGCCGGTGGTCCCTGCGCCGGTCACCGAGACCGCCGACGCGCCTGCCGCGCAGGCAGAGCCGGCGCCGCGACGCCGCGCGACGAGATCCCGTCGGCGCACGGCCGAGCCGGTCGCCGAGGAGACCGCGACCCCGACGGCCGAGCCGACCCCGCCTGCCGAGAGCACGGCGTCTGCCGGGAGCGGTGAAGGTGACGCTCCGGTGAACGACCCGACACCGCCCGACGTGGCGGTCGAGGTCACCGCGCCGCGCACTCGCCGTCGCCGTCGGGTGGCCGCGGCGGGGGCCGACGGCCCCGCGGCGACCACGGAGAACACAGCCGACGCGGCGCCCGCCGACACCCCGGCGCCCGCCGACAGCCCAGCGCCGACCCAGAGCGCAGCGCCGGTCGCCAGCGCAGAGCCCGCCGAGGCGGAGGCGCCCGCCCCCACGTCGCGACGCCGTCGCCGCTTGTCGTCCGCCGCGAGCGGGGGCGCCCCGTCTGCGGCGGCCCCGTCTGCGGCGGCCCCGTCTGCGGAGGCCCCGTCCGCCGGAGCTGGCCCGGAGGCCGGCGCCGCTGAGTCCGGCCCGCTCCGGGGCGAGACCGCCGCGTCCGAGCCCGCCGCGCCCGCGGTGACGCCGCCGGCGGCGGTCGCCGCCACCTCGCCGTTCACCCCTGCCGCACCCCCCGCCGAGCCGGTGGCCGAGGTTGCGGAAGAGCCGACCACCCGCCGGACGCGTGTCCGGCGTGCGCCGATGGTCACGTTCATGGCGCCGGAGCCCTCTGCCGTCCCGATCCGTCCGGTCGAGCCGGTCGTCGCCATCGAGGCGGAGGACGAGGCCGAGGACCTCGAGGACACCGACGAGACCGAGGACTCCGAGAACACCGAGAACGAGGTCGCGGAGACCGACGACCTCGCTACCGACGACGAGGACGACGGTGGTGACGACAGCCGTCGGCGTCGGCGGCGCGGTCGCCGGGGCCGCGGTCGCGGTCGGGGCGAGAACGGCGCGGACAGCGCGGAGAACGACGCCGACGAGTCGGCCGCACCAGCGGACGGCACGTCCGAGGACGACGCGGAGGCCACCGCGTCCGACGAGAGCGACGAGAACGACGACGAGGCGGCCGAGGCCACCGACGGCTCGGACGACGAGGCCGGCAGCGGCAGCCGCCGTCGGCGTCGCCGTCGTCGTCGGGGGGCCGGCGAGGCCGAGGTCGTCACCAGCGACGACCCGCCGAACACCGTGGTCAAGGTGCGGCAGCCGGTCGCACCGACTCGGTCGATCGAGGACGAGGTCCAGGGCGTCAAGGGCTCGACCCGGCTCGAGGCCAAGCGTCAGCGTCGCCGGGAGGGCCGCGAGAGCAACCGGCGTCGCCCGCCGGTGCTCACCGAGGCGGAGTTCCTGGCTCGCCGCGAGGCCGTCGAGCGGGTGATGGTCGTCCGCCAGATCGGCGACCGCACCCAGATCGCCGTGCTCGAGGACGACGTCCTGGTGGAGCACTACGTCACCAAGGCCAGCTCGACGTCGTACGCGGGCAACGTCTACCTGGGCCGCGTGCAGAACGTCCTGCCGAGCATGGAGGCGGCGTTCGTCGACATCGGCAAGGGCCGCAACGCGGTGCTCTACGCCGGTGAGGTGAACTGGGACGCCGCCGGTATGGAGGGCCGCCCGCGCAAGATCGAGGTCGCGCTGAAGAGCGGCGACTCGGTGCTGGTGCAGGTGACCAAGGACCCGATCGGCCACAAGGGCGCCCGGCTCACCAGCCAGGTCAGCCTCCCCGGCCGATTCCTGGTGTACGTGCCCGAGGGCCAGATGACCGGCATCAGCCGGAAGCTGCCCGACACCGAGCGCAAACGTCTCAAGGACATTCTGAAGAAGATCGTCCCCGAGAACGCCGGTGTGATCATCCGCACTGCGGCTGAGGGCGCCAGCGAGGCGGAGCTGACCCACGACGTCGAGCGGCTCGAGGCGCAGTGGCAGGTGATCAAGGAGAAGGCCACCAAGGGTGGCGCTCCTGTCCTGCTCAACGCCGAGCCCGATCTGGTAATCCGGGTGATCCGGGACGTCTTCAACGAGGACTTCTCGAAGCTCGTCGTCTCCGGTACCGAGGCGTGGCCGCAGGTCGAGGCCTACGTCCGGGACGTCTCGCCCGACCTGGCCGAGCGGCTCGTGCACCACACCGCCGAGACCGACGTGTTCGCCGCGTACCGGATCGACGAGCAGATCACCAAGGCGCTCGACCGCAAGGTCTGGCTGCCCAGCGGTGGTTCGCTGGTGATCGACCGTACCGAGGCGATGACCGTCGTCGACGTCAACACCGGCAAGTTCACCGGCCAGGGCGGGAACCTCGAGGAGACGGTCACCCGCAACAACCTGGAAGCGGCCGAGGAGATCGTCCGGCAGCTCCGGCTGCGGGACATCGGCGGCATCATCGTCATCGACTTCATCGACATGGTGCTCGAGGCGAACCGCGACCTGGTGCTCCGTCGCCTGACCGAGTGCCTGGGCCGTGACCGGACCAAGCACCAGGTCGCGGAGGTCACGTCGCTGGGCCTGGTGCAGATGACCCGGAAGCGGGTCGGCCAGGGTCTGCTGGAGGCGTTCAGCGAGACCTGCGAGGTCTGTCGCGGGCGCGGTGTCATCCTCCACAACGAGCCGCTGATCGGTCGCCAGACCGGTGGGAACAACGGGAACGGCAACGGGCAGCAGCAGGGTGAGCCGGCCGCGGTGGAGCCGAAGGAGGGCCGTCGTTCCCGCCGCAAGCGCGGAGGGAGCGAGCCGGTCGGCACGGTCGCTCCGCCGGCCGTGGCCGCGGTCGCGGCGATCCACGCAGCCAGCACCCGGACCGTGGCCCTCGCGCCGGGCGACGAGGACGAGGACGTGATCGACGTCGTCGACGAGACCGCCGACGCGCTGATCGTCGACGACATCGCCCGCGAGACGGAGGTCGAGGGCGACCTGGCCTACGACGTCGCCGACGCGGACGTCGTCGAGGTCGCCCCGGTGGAGCGGAGCCCCGGACGTCGGCGCTCCCGGCGCGCGGAGCGTCCGGCCGGTTCGCCTGCCGGAGCCGACGACGCCGCGAAGGAAGGCACCACCGGGACCTCCGGGGGCGACGATTCGTCGGGCGACCGCGCAGGCGGCGCATCGGCGGACGGGCGCTCCGAGGCGTCCGGCGACGGTACTGCTCACCGCCACGCGGCCGGCATCGGTACCGCGCATGCGGCGGCCGCCGCCGCGGTCGGCGACGCCGGAGCGGACGTGGTGGTGAAGCCGGCGGACCAGATGGTCGTCAGCGGCGCCGCTGCGACGCCCCCGGAATCCGGATCAACGCCGGACGGCGGGGCCGCGATCGCGAGCGAGCCGGCTCCGGCCACGACGAGCCGACCACGGCGCGCTCGCCGGGCAGCGTCCCGGCCGGCCGGTCCACCGGAGGGGGCGGACGCCGAGTGACCACCCCCACGAGCTGGGCCGGAGCACTCGGTTCGTTGATCGCGAGTCCGGTACGGTAGTCTTTCCGGTGGCGCGTTCACCGCGCCCCCGCTGCCTGCATAGACAGCGCCCTTACCCGGGTGTTCGTTCGGTCAGGCATGCATGTCAGTCATTGTCTTCCAGAGCAGGTAGGAGACCCGCGTCTCATGTACGCCATCGTCAAGACCGGCGGCAAGCAGTACAAGGTGGCGGTCGGCGACGTCGTCGAGGTCGAGAAGATCTCGGGCGCGCCCGGTGACGCGATTACGCTGCCGGCCCTGCTCGTCGTCGACGGTGAGGGTGACAAGGTCAACGTCACCCACGAGGCTGCGAAGCTCGCTTCGTTCACGATCTCCGGTGAGGTCGTGGCCCACACCAAGGGCCCGAAGATCAAGATCCACAAGTACAAGAACAAGACCGGCTACCACAAGCGTCTGGGTCACCGTCAGCCGCTGACCCAGATCAAGGTCACCGGTATCGAGAGCGGGAAGTAGGGCTTAGCGACATGGCACACAAGAAGGGCGCATCGTCCTCCCGTAACGGGCGCGACTCCGCCGCCCAGCGGCTGGGTGTGAAGCGCTTCGGCGGTCAGGTCGTGAAGGCCGGCGAGATCATCGTCCGCCAGCGCGGCACCCACTTCCACCCCGGCGACCTGGTCGGCCGCGGTGGCGACGACACGCTGTTCGCACTGGCGCCGGGCGCGGTGACGTTCGGTTCGAAGCGCGGTCGCAAGACCGTCAGCATCGTCCCGGTGGAGGTCTGAGCCCGCCGGGGTAACGCATCACAAAGGCGGGTCGGGCTCTCCCGACCCGCCTTTGTCGTGTTGCGGTTCGTGACCGTCGAAGGTTCGGTGCCCTTCCCGCCGGAGGGCGGTGGAGCTGTCCGGCGGTGATGCGCGGCTCAGCGTCGATAAAGAAGGAACAGCAACCGGGCGACGGCGGTTGTTTTGGGGTGACTCGGCCGGAACGGCCGGGCGTAGAGACAGAGGAGTCATCGTGGCGACGTTCGTCGACCGGGTGGTGCTACACGTCACCGCCGGTGATGGCGGCCACGGATGTGCCTCCGTGCACCGCGAGAAGTTCAAGCCGCTCGGCGGCCCCGACGGCGGCAACGGCGGGAACGGCGGCGACGTCGTCCTGGTCGTTGATCCGAACGTCCACACGCTGCTCGACTTCCACTACCGCCCGCACGCCAAGGCGACCAACGGACGGCCGGGCCAGGGCGGCAACCGCTACGGCGCGAACGGCACCGACCTGGAGCTGAAGGTTCCGGACGGCACGGTCGTGCACGACAGCGACGGCACCGTGCTGGCCGACCTGACCGGCGCGGGTACCCGGTACGTGGTCGCGCAGGGTGGTCACGGTGGGCTCGGCAACGCGGCGCTCGCCACCGCGAAGCGCAAGGCCCCCGGGTTCGCGCTGCTCGGTGAGCCGGGCGAGTCGCACGACGTCGTGCTCGAGCTGAAGAGCGTCGCGGACGTCGGTCTGGTCGGGTTCCCGAGCGCAGGCAAGTCGTCGCTGATCGCGGTGGTGTCCGCCGCGCGACCGAAGATCGCCGACTACCCGTTCACCACGCTCGTGCCGAACCTGGGCGTCGTGACCGCCGGTGAGACCGTCTTCACGATGGCTGACGTGCCCGGTCTCATCCCGGGTGCCGCCACCGGCCGCGGGCTGGGGCTGGAGTTCCTCCGGCACATCGAGCGGACCGCTGTGTTGGTGCATGTCGTCGACACCGCGACCGAGGAGCCGGGGCGCGACCCGCTCGCCGACATCGACGCGCTCGAAGCGGAGCTCGCGGCCTACGGCGGTCTGCAGGACCGGCCGCGGCTGGTGGTTCTGAACAAGGTCGACGTGCCGCACGGACGGGACCTGGCCGAGATCATCCGGCCGGACCTGGATGCGCGCGGTTACCGGGTGTTCGAGGTCAGCACGGTGACCCGCGAGGGCCTCAAGCCGCTGCTGTTCACGCTCGCCGAGATCGTCGAGGCGGAGCGGGAGCGGCGCGGTGCGCCCGACCCGGCCCGGATCGTTCTCCGCCCGGTGGCGGTGGACGAGACGCCGTTCACGGTCTCCGAGGACGGCGAGGGCGGCTACGTGGTGCGCGGCGCGAAGCCGGAGCGCTGGATCAAGCAGACCGACTTCCAGAACGACGAGGCCGTGGGCTACCTCGCGGACCGGCTGGCGAAGCTGGGCGTCGAGGAGGAGCTCGCGAAGGCCGGTGCGCACGCCGGTGACGCGGTGACGATCGGCGGCGTGACGTTCGACTGGGAGCCGACGCTCGGTGGGGCGGCCGAGGTGCTGCTCACCCGTCGCGGCGAGGACCCGCGGCTCGCGCTCACCGATCGGGCGGGCGCGTCCGATCGGCTGCTCGCCCGGCGTCGCCGCCGTGGCCAGGACCCGGAGAAGGGCGGCGAGCGCGGGGCCTACGACTACGGCGACGAGCTGTGAGGGCTCCTCTCGCCGACGCTCGTCGGGTCGTCGTGAAGATCGGCTCGTCGTCGTTGACGGAGCGGTCCGGTGGGCTGGCGACCGAGCGCATCGACGCACTGGTGGACGTGTTGGCCGAGCGGCGCAAGGCCGGGGCGCAGGTCGTGCTGGTGTCGTCCGGGGCGATCGCGGCCGGGATCGCGCCGTTGGGGTTGACGCGGCGCCCGCGGGACCTCGCGACCCAGCAGGCCAGCGCCTCGGTCGGGCAGATGCTGCTGGTGGCGCGGTACGCGACGTCGTTCGAGCGGTACGGGCTGACCGTCGGCCAGGTGCTGCTCACGGCGGACGACGTCATTCGCCGGACGCACTACCGGAACGCCAGCCGGAACTTCGAGCGTCTGCTCGACCTGGGCGTCGTCCCGATCGTGAACGAGAACGACGCGGTGGCGACCGACGAGATCCGCTTCGGCGACAACGACCGGCTGGCGGCCCTGGTGGCGCACCTGTTGCACGCCGACGCGCTGGTGCTGCTGTCGGACGTGGACGGCCTGTACTCCGGGGACCCACGTCGTCCGGGGGCCCAGCTTGTGCCGTTCGTCAGTTCGGCCGCGGATCTCTCCGAGGTCGAGGCGAGTGCGAAGGGTGCCTCCGGGGTGGGCACCGGCGGAATGGCGAGCAAGGTCGCGGCGGCCCAGGTGGCGACGTCAGCTGGCGTGCACGTCGTCCTGACCTCGGCCACCCACGCGGCCGACGCGCTGGCCGGGGAGGACGTCGGGACGTACTTCGCGCCGACCGGCCGCCGGCTGCCGACGCGCCTGCTGTGGCTGCGGCACGCGACGACGCCGCGCGGTCGGCTGCTGCTCGACGACGGCGCGGTGGACGCGGTGGTGTCCCGGCGCGCGTCGCTGCTGTCGGCGGGGATCACCGGCGTCTCCGGAGACTTCGTCGCCGGGGACCCGGTGGATCTGGTTTCGCCCGCCGGGGTCTCGGTGGCGCGGGGGCTGGTGGCGTACGACGCGGCCGAGCTGCCGCCGTTGCTGGGCAAGTCGACGCACTCGGTCGGGCCGAAGTATCGCCGTGAAGTCGTACACCGGGATGATTTGGCGTTGCTCTGAGGCCGTAGGATTGTTGAACAATCTAGGTGAGGAGCGCACGATGACGACCGAGCAGGAGGTCCGCGCCGTCGCGGCCCGGTCCAAGGAGGCCGCCGCCGAGCTCGCGCCGCTCTCCCGGGCGGAGAAGGACGCCGCGCTGTTCGCGATGGCCGACGCGCTGGTCGCCGCCGCTCCCACGGTGCTCTCGGCGAACGAGCGGGACCTCGCCGCTGGACGGGAAGCCGGGCTGGCGCCCGGGATGCTGGACCGGCTGGCGCTCTCCGAGGAGCGCATCGAGGGCATGGCCCAGGGGTTGCGCGACGTCGCAGCGCTGCCGGACCCGGTGGGTGAGGTGATCCGCGGGTACACGCTCCCGAACGGCCTGGAGGTCCGGCAGATCCGGGTGCCGCTCGGCGTCGTCGGCATCATCTACGAGGCCCGCCCGAACGTCACGGTGGACGCCGCGGGGCTGTGCCTGAAGAGCGGCAACGCGGCGCTGCTGCGGGGGTCGGCCTCGGCGTACCACTCGAACACGGCGCTGGTCGGAGTGCTCTCGGAGGCCGCAGCGAAGGCCGGCCTGCCGGCGGACGCCGTTCAATTGGTGCCGGGCGTCGATCGGGAGTCGGTGACGCACCTGATGCGGGCGCGCGGACTGGTCGACGTGATCATTCCGCGCGGGGGCGCCGGGCTGATCAAGAACGTCGTGGAGAACTCGATCGTGCCGGTGATCGAGACCGGGGTCGGCAACTGCCACGTCTACGTCGACGCGGCGGCCGACCTGGAGATGGCCACGTCGATCACTCTGAACTCCAAGGTCCAGCGGCCGAGCGTCTGCAACGCGGCCGAGACGCTGTTGGTGCACTCCGCTGTGGCATCGACGTTCCTGCCTTCGGTGGCGGCCGCCCTGCACGCCGAGGGCGTGACGCTGCACGCGGACGCTACGGTCCTGGAGTTGCTGGGCGCCGGTCCTTTGACCGTGCCCGCGACCGATTCCGACTGGGAGACCGAGTACAACTCGCTCGACCTGGCTGTACGGGTGGTCGACTCGGTGGACGACGCGGTCGCGCACATCCGCCGGTGGGGGAGTGGGCACACCGAGGCGATCGTCTCGTCCGACACCCGGGCGGTCCGGCGGTTCAGTTCGCGGCTGGACAGCGCGGCGGTGATGGTGAACGCGTCGACCCGGTTCACCGACGGCGGGGAGTTCGGGTTCGGTGCCGAGATCGGGATCTCGACGCAGAAGCTGCACGCGCGGGGGCCGATGGGGCTGCCGGAGATGACCAGCACCACGTACCTGGTGACCGGCGACGGTCACGTGCGCTGACGCGTTCCGGATGTCCGACGCGCGTCCGGGCCGCGCGCCCCGGAGGGCTCGCGGCCCGGGCTCGCGGACCGCGTCTTGCGGGTTCGCCGCGCCCGCGCAGTGTGCTCGCCGCGCGCGCCGCGCAGCGGGCTCGCTGCGCGCCCGCGCAGCGGGTTCGCCGCGTTCGCCGCGCAGCGGGTTCGCCGCGTAGCGGGTTCGCTGCGCAGCGCGTTCGCCGCGCAGCGGGTTCGCCACGCAGCGGGTTCGCTGCGCAGCGGGTTCGCTGCGCTGATTTGCGCCAAATCGGCTTCCACGGGCTCCGTGGAGGCCGGTTTGGCGTGAATCCGTGTCGCGGCGGTTCAATGACGTGAGGAGACTCGCAGAAAGCGCGGCTCTTCGGGCTCGTCACGGCCGGGATGCGAAGATTTTGGGATGAGTGAACGGCGTGCGCCGGCCCGGCGGATCGGAGTGATGGGCGGCACGTTCGACCCCGTCCACCACGGTCACCTGGTCGCGGCTAGCGAAGTCGGAACCCTTTTCGGGCTGGACGAGGTGGTGTTCGTCCCGACCGGCAACCCCTGGCAGAAGGACGACTCCTCGGTCAGCGCCGCCGAGGACCGGTACCTGATGACCGTCATCGCGACGGCGTCGAACCCGCGGTTCTCGGTCAGTCGCGTCGACGTCGACCGCCCGGGCCCGACGTACACGATCGATACGCTCCGTGACCTCCGACGGCTCTGGGGCCCCGAGGTGGAGCTGTTTTTCATCACCGGCGCGGATGCCCTGTCGGCGATCCTTTCCTGGAAAGACGTCGACGAGCTGTTCGACCTGGCGCACTTCATCGGGGTGACCCGGCCGGGCTACACGCTGACCGACGCGCATCTGCCGCAGGACGCGGTCACGCTGGTCGACGTCCCGGCGATGGCGATCTCGTCGAGCGGCTGCCGCGACCGGGTGCGGTCCGGTCTGCCGGTCTGGTACCTCGTTCCGGATGGCGTCGTCCAATACATTGAGAAACGACGCCTGTACCGAACGTGACGCACTGATTCCGCGGTCCACTCGCGACCGACCGAATGTTTCGCCAGCCCTGATCAGCGGGTACTGAGAGGTCGAGCGAGTCATCGGACTCCGGAAGGACGTACCGGAAATGGCCTACCGCGGCGGCTACCGCTCGTCGGCCAGCCGGGCGGTGACGGGGATCACCGCGGCGCTGGTCGTGGTCATCGTCCTGGGAATCGTCTTCGTACTGCTCAACGCCGACCAGGCGAACATGGTCGTGAACTTCGTGCTGGCCGTCGGTAGGTGGCTGACCAGGCCGTTCGCGAACCTGTTCCAGATGGAGACCGTCGACCAGGCGGTCCTCGTCAACTGGGGCATGGCGGCGGTCGCTTATTTCTTCATCGGATCGGCGCTGGCGCGGCTCACCCGCGGCTGAGCACAGTTCCGGTATTTGCCGGGCGCCCCTTTGCGCTCCGGGCCACAACGTTTCTCGCGCCGCACCGTTCTGGGAGCCGAAGTTTCAATTCCGTTACCGGGATCGCCACGTTTCTGCCAGCACCGGCCGTTTCGCTGGCAACGAGTCCGTTTTCGTCGGTTCCCTTCGACATTTGCCCGACGGCCAGTGCATACGTGATGACCGGCACCGGCGATCGTCGTCGAGACGTGAGACCCTAGTAGTTCGGAATTGTCAGTTACAGGAAGGGGCCGCCGTGGCCGTCTCTGCCCGCGCGAACGAGTTGGCGCTCGCCGCCGCCCAAGCCGCCTCCGACAAGCTCGCCACCGACATCGTCGTTCTCGACGTCAGCGAGCAACTCGTCATCACCGACGCATTCGTCATCGCGTCGGCCCCGAACGAGCGTCAAGTGTCGGCGATCGTCGACTCGGTGGAGGAGCGGCTGCTCGGACTGGGAGCCAAGCCGGTGCGCCGGGAGGGCGAGCGTGAGGGGCGCTGGGTCCTGCTCGACTTCATCGACATCGTGGTGCACGTGCAGCACGCCGAGGAGCGTTCGTTCTACGCCCTGGAGCGGCTCTGGAAGGACTGTCCGGTGATCCCTTTCGTGGACGCCGCGCTGGCAGCGGGCAGCGACACCGGTTCCCCGCAGTGACGGCGCGTCGCGTCCTGATTTGGCGGCACGGACGAACCGAGTGGAACGCGGCCGGGCGGATCCAGGGTCAGACCGACGTCCCGCTCGACGAGACCGGTGTGCAGCAGGCGATCCAGGCGGCACCGCTGCTCGCGGCGGAGGCCCCGGACGCCATCGTCAGCAGTGACCTCCAGCGGGCGAAGCGCACCGCGGACGCGCTGGCGGCCGTCACCGGTCTGCCGGTCAGCGTGGACCCGCGGCTGCGTGAAACCGGGTTCGGTCCGTGGCAGGGCCTGTCCCACACCGAGTTGGCCGAGCGTTTCCCGGACGAGTACGCGCTGTGGAAGCGCGGTGAGACGCCGACCATTCCCGGGATCGAGCGTCCGGCCGAGGTCGTCGCCCGGATGCGGGACGCGCTCACCGACGCGCTCGCCGCGGTCGAGGGGACGCTCGTCGTGGTGTGTCACGGCGGCGCGGCTCGGCGTGCGGTGCAGGCCCTCACCGGGTGGTCGGACGAGGTGGCCGCGCAGCTGGCGGCGCTCGGCAACTGTCGCTGGACCGAGCTGCGGCACTCGTCGTCGCGGGGTTGGCGTCTGCACGCGCACAACGTCGGACCGCTGAGCGGTGCGGCCGGAAACGACGCGCCGTCGACCGCAGCGGACGCCGAGCCGACCGCTGACGAGGAACTGACGTCGTCGCAGACGAGCCGCTGAAGGCTTGGTGTCTTGACGCGTTGATTCGTCCGCGCCTGGGCGGGCCGCAGCCGAGCCCGGATTCGCAGGACATGGCCTAGTTCTCCCGCGGTACATCTCGCCGCCGTCTACGCGAAGCGGAGGCTAGTGTTCGCCCATGGCTCGCCGCGTCGCCGTCGTTACCGATTCCACGTCCGACATTCCGCGCGAGCTGGTGGCCCGGTACGAGCTCACCGTCGTTCCGACCTTCGTCACGATCGGCGAGGTGACCGGCCGGGAAGGCCTCGACATCAGTTCGGCCGACGTCGCGGTCGCGCTGCGGCAGGGCCGGGAGCCGGTGACGACCTCGCGGGCGACGCCGCACTCGCTCGGCGAGGCCTTTCAGGCAGCTTTCGACGCGGGCGCGGAGGCGGTCGTGTCGATCCACCTGTCGGCGGCGCTCTCCGGAACGTACGAGGCGGCGCTGCTGGCTGCGGCGTCGAGCGTCGGACCGGTGATCGTGGTCGACTCGCGGTCGATCGCGATGGGGCTGGGAGCGGCGGTGTTGGAAGCCGCGACCGTCGCGCAGGCCGGCGGCACGGCCGAGGAAGTTCGGGACGCGGCCCTCGCCGCGGTCGACCGGACCACGCTGCTGTTCTACGTGGACACACTGGAGCATCTCCGGCGCGGCGGCCGGATCAGTGCGGCGGCCGCCCTGATCGGGACGACGCTGTCCGTGAAGCCGATCCTGCGGCTGGAGGACGGGCAGATCGTCGTCGCCGAGCGAGTGCGCACCGCACAACGGGCCCTGGCGAAGCTGGAGGAGATGGCCGTCGAGGCCGCCGGTACCCACGGTGCTGACCTGGTGGTACAGCATCTCGCCGCCCCGGAGCGCGCCGGCGGGCTGCGGGAGCGGTTGTACGTACGGGTGCCGCGGGTCGGCCGGGTGCTCACCGGCGAGGTCGGGCCGACCGTCGGTGCGCACGTCGGACCGGGGCTGGTGGGGGTCGCGGTGACGCGGCACCCGTAACACGTCCGGGCGTGCGATGACCGCTGTCCACCGGCGGTCCGGTTGTCCACAGCGGCGGTCGAGGGCGCTGGGGTCGCTGCTCAGGGCGGCCTACGGTCAGCCGCCATGGGACGCCGTGAGGTCGCCGACAACTCTCTGATCGCCCGGTCACGAGTCGCCGCACTCGGCTCGTTCCGCCAGGAGGACCCGCCCGGATTCGATCGAGGGCCGGGGCACGACGGGGCGTTACCGCAGGGTGGGGCGCCACCGCAGCGCGGGGCGCCACCGCACGGCGGGGCGATACCGGGGGGCGGAACGTCGGATCGGGGCGGGGCGTTCGATCCGGGGGCGGAGCCCGAGGGCGCATGGCCGTTCGGCGGCGCATCGGATGCGGCCACTCGGCTGCCCGCGCCGGAGCCGCTGCCCTCCCCGGAAGCGGGATGGCGCCGGTGGGCACCGGCGGCGGTGCGAGACGCGTCGCTCGGCCCGGGACGCCGTGGGTTGCTCGCGCTGGCGGTAGTCGCGGTGCTGGTCGCGCTCGTCGCGGGGGTCGCGGCCTGGCGCGCCCGCCCGGAGGCCGAGCCGGTCGTCACCGCGTCGATCGTCGACGCACCCAGCACTTCCCCCTCCGCGTCGCCCGCCGAGGCCGTGGTCGCGGTGAGCGGACGCGTGCGTCGGCCCGGGCTGGTGCGGCTGCCGGCCGGCTCGCGGGTCGCGGACGCCCTGGCGGCGGCCGGGGGCGCGCTCCCGGGAGCGGACCTCAGCACGCTCAACCTGGCTCGCAAGGTGGTGGACGGCGAACTGATCGCGGTCGGCGTGCCGGCTCCCGCCGGGCCGGTGGCGGGCGGTCCGCCCGCAGCCGGTGCGCCCGCTCCGGGGACGCCCCTGGACCTCAACACCGCGACCGCCGAGCAGTTGGACGCGCTGCCCGGCGTCGGACCGGTGCTCGCCGAGCGGATCGTGACCTACCGCACCGACCATGGTGGGTTCCGCTCGGTGGACGAGCTGCGCCAGGTCGAGGGCATCGGCGACACCCGCTTCGAGAAGCTCCGAGAGCTGGTGCGGGTGTGAGGTCCGGCGTGTGGCGTCCCGCCGGGAGCGGAGACGGGCCGCGGTCACCGGGCGGGCCGCGATCGCCAGGTGAGCGGCGGTCACCGGGCGCGTCGCGGTCGCCGGACGAGCTGCCGGACCCCGGCGCGGGTCGGGGTCCGGCAGATCTGCGGCTCGCAGGGCTGGCGCTCGGGGCATGGGTCGCCGTGTGGTGGTGTCTCGGGCACGGGCCTCGAGCCGCGGCCGTGGCGGCCGGCGCGTGGGTGCTGGTGGCGGTGGGCGCGGGCCTGATCGGCGTTCGCCTCGACCGCGCGTCCGCCGATAGGGCCGCGTCCGCCCCGGTGCCCCTGCCCGCGCCGCCCGCGCCGTCCGCGCCCGCGNCGGGCCTGATCGGCGTTCGCCTCGACCGCGCGTCCGCCGATAGGGCCGCGTCCGCCCCGGTGCCCCTGCCCGCGCCGCCCGCGCCGTCCGCGCCCGCGGCGCCGTCCGCGCCGTCCGCGCCCGCG